>CAMPIY010000100.1 GCA_946886645.1 uncultured Sphingomonas sp. | reverse complement strand
GCGAGACGTCGCTCTGACGCCCCGAAAAGCGCGACTGGATCGCGATGTGCGGGAAGTCTTCCGCGGTCAGCGAATTGCCTTCGGCCTGGAGCGCGGCGCGGAACAGGACCCCCGCGAGTTGGCGGACGTTGCCCGGCCAGCCGTAGCGCATCAGCACCGCCAGCGCGTCATTGCCGATCGACAGGGCACGCATGCCCGGCTCTTCGGCGAAGCGGGCCAGCAGATGGCGCGTCAGGGCCGGGATGTCGCCGCTGCGGTCGCGGAGCGGCTGCAGATTGACGGTGGTCGCCGCAATTCGCTCTTTCAAATTGGCATCGAAATCGTCGGGAAGGGGGCGGCTGGAAGTCGCGATTAGCCGAACATCGACGGAGCTTGATCCGTTGCAGCCGACGGGGCGCACCTCGCCGGTCGCGAGCACTCGATCGAGACGGGTCTGCGTCTCCTGCGGCAGCGCGCTCACTTCGTCGAGCAGAAGCGTCCCGCCATCCGCCTCGACGATCCGTCCGACGCGCTCGGCAAATGCGCCGGGGAAGGCGCCCGGCATATGGCCGAACAATTCGCTGTCGATGATGTTGGCCGCGACCGCCTTGCAATCGACCTGCACGAACGGCCCGCGAGCACGCAGGCTGGCCTGGTGAATGGCCCGGGCGAAGGTTTCCTTGCCCGTTCCAGGCTCGCCGATAATCAGGATCGGCAGGCGGTTCCGAGCGGCCTTGGCGGCGACAGCCAGCGAAGCGCGGAAATCGGACGCCGCGCCGACCAGCTGATCGAGCGGGAGGTCCGGCGCGATCTTCTCGGATAGCGGTGCGAGCTCGCCCGACGCGCGGCGGCGGTCTGCGTGCGAGGATAGCGCATCCATCAGCCGTTCGGCCGCAATGGGCTTAGCCAGATAGTCCGACGCACCGGCGCGCATCGCCTCGACAGCCAGGGCAACCGAGCCGCCGTCGGCCAGAACGATGACCGGCAGGGCCGGGCGGCATTTCCGCAGGCCCTCGATCAGGGCGGGACCCTGGTCGCTGGCCCAGCTCGACAGGATGGCGGCGCGGACTTCGCGGCCGTGCGGGCCTTGCAGCAGCCCTATCGCCGTTTCGAGACAGTCGGCGCCAACCGTGCTCCAGCCGGCGCGCGACGCGACCGCCGACAGCTGCCGCCGCTCACCCGCGTCGGCATCCACAAGCAGAAGGGATCGGAGCACTTCCTCGCGCATCCGGGCAATTTAGCCGCAAGGTGTAAAGCTCGTCTTAAGCCGACCGAGGAAAAAAAAGGCGCTTGGGCCGCGCGGTCTGGCTTGATAGAGACGGCGGCGAGCAGAAACGCATTTCAAGGGGAAGAGCGAATGGCCGAAAAGGCCCACCCGACCGCAACCGAAATGGATTACCCGGCGCATGAGCGCAATTATTCGGGGTTCCTGAAGCTGTTCAAATATGGCGCCGTCGCTTGCGCGATTGTCGGCGCGATCGTCATCTACATCATTGCCAACTAGGCCGCCGGCTTGAAGATCGCGGTCCTGAAGGAAGGCGGCGTGGAGACCCGCGTCGCCGCCATCCCCGAAACGGTGAAGAAGTTCATCGGCCTGGGGGCGACGGTCGCGGTCGAAAAGGGCGCCGGAGGCAATGCGTCGATCGCCGATTCCGATTTTGAATCGGCTGGGGCTTCGGTCGGGCCGCGAGCGGACGTGCTGAAAGATGCCGACGCAATCTTATGTATTATGGGTCCGGACCCCGCGTCGCTGAAGGGAGCGAAGGCCGGGGCGTTGCTGATCGGCGCGCTGGACCCGGTGCGGCGGCGGGAGGACGTGGCGGCCTATGCCGCGGCAGGCCTGGAGCCGCTGGCCATGGAATGGATGCCGCGCATTACGCGTGCCCAGTCGATGGACATATTGTCGTCGCAGTCGAATTTGGCCGGGTACAAGGCGGTGGTCGACGCCGCTTCGACCTATGGCCGTGCCTTTCCGATGATGATGACCGCGGCCGGCACGGTGAGTCCAGCCAAGGCGTTCGTGATGGGCGTCGGCGTTGCTGGCCTGCAGGCAATCGCGACGGCGCGCCGGCTGGGAGCGCAGGTGAGCGCGACGGACGTGCGGTCGGCGACCAGGGAGCAGATCGCCTCGCTCGGCGCCAAGCCGATCTTCGTCGAGGGCGTCGCCGGGATCGAGGGCGAAGGGCAGGGCGGCTATGCCAGTGAGACTAGCGCCGAATATCAAAAGGCGCAGGCGGAATTGGTATCGGGCCATATCGCCAAGCAGGACATCGTCATCACCACGGCGCTGATCCCCGGGCGGCCCGCGCCTCGGCTTATCAGCGATGCCCAGATCGCGACGATGCGCGCGGGGAGCGTGATCGTGGACCTTGCGGCCGAAGCCGGCGGGAATGTCGAGGGATGCGTGGCGGGGGAAACGGTGGAGCGCCACGGCGTGAAGATCATCGGTGCCGTGCAGCTTGCCCGGACATTGGCGGCCGATTCGTCGGCGCTGTTCGCTCGTAACCTCGCCAACTTCCTGACGGCGTTCTGGGATAAGGAACAGGGCCGGCCTTCATTGCCCGACGATGACGAGATCGTCTCGGCTATCCGCCTAGCCAAGGGCGGTCAAATAGTTAACGAGCGGCTGAATTCGGCTCAGTAACGACTCGATCAAATAGGCCCGCTTTAAGCGCTGGCAGATCAGCCTTGATCCGGCCGCCATTCAATCGAATCTGCATCTTAAAAAGACGCGAAAAGACGATCCGCGCCGAGTCGCAGATCGTCCGAATTTTCGCGAATTTTGGCCGGAAACGGCCGAAATTCAGTTAGCCGCTGCCGCCAGCTGCACCCCAGCCGCAACCCAGAAGCCAGCTCAGGAGCCCACGGCCCACAGTCGCCTTCTTGTACTTCATGATTAACCCCTGTCGTCAAAACGCGACTCGTGTCGCTGACAGGGACATTAACCTTAATCGAAATGGTTAGCAACGAATTAACCAAGTCTTCGGAAAAGCACGAGCGAGCGCTCAAGTAATAAGGCGATTAATGTTTGGGTTCGGCCCGCGTTCGTGGCCGAAGCCAAGCGGCAATTTCGCTTTTACAACAACCGGGGCCTGGTATCAGGCGGCGCGGCGCTTCCGTTCGCCTGCCAGGCGCTTCAAAAGATCATTGAGGCTGCACGGCCGGCTGACGATGAAGCCCTGGGCCACTTCGCATTTCATTGCGACAAGCATGTCGAGCAGTTCACGGCTCTCCACGCCCTCCGCGACGACCGTCCGTCCAAGCGAGTGCGCGAGTGCGATGGTCGATTGAACCATGACCAGGTCGCTGCGATGGTCGCGCATCGACTTGACGAAGCTCTGGTCGATCTTGATTTCGCTGGCCGGCACCTTCTTCAGATATTCGAGGGTCGACAGGCCGGTGCCATAGTCGTCGATCGAAATCCTGACGCCCAGGTCGCGTAGTCCGAAAAGGGGGCTGGTGTCCGCGCCGCTGGCAAGGGCCGCGGTTTCGGTCAGCTCCAGGGTTAGCCGTTCCGGCTCCAAATCATGCCGCTCGAGGATCTTGCGAACCTGCGATGGCAGCGTTTTGTCACCCAGCATACGGGCCGACAGGTTGACGGCCATATCGAACGGGCCGTGCTCCCGGTTGATCCGCGCCGCCGCCTCGACAGCCTTGTCGAGGACAAAAAGCGTGAGCTTCTCGATGCGGTCGTTCTGTTCGGCGGCGGCGATGAATTCGTTGGGGCTGATCGGGCCCTTTTCGGGATGGGTCCAGCGCGCCAGCGCCTCCGCACCGCGAAGGCGATTGGTCTTGAGATCCACCTGCAGTTGATAGGCGACCCACACCTGGCCCTGGTCGATCGCATCATCGAGCTGGCTGAGCAGCGACAGCCGCCATTCGGCATCCTTGAGCCGTTCCGGGTCATGATATTTCCAGCGAAGGCCCTCTGCCGTCGCCTCGTCCGCAGCGACCAGCGCGCTGTTGAGCCTGTTGCTCTGCGAGCGGCCGTTGCCGATCTCGACGCCGAAGCTCACCGCAATATCGAATTTCCTGCCGGTCACCTTCGCCGGGCTGCGGAACAGGGCCGCCAGCGCCTCAACGTGATGGCCGATCGCGGTCCCGGTCGGCACCGTCCAGGCAAATATTCCTTCGTCGCCCTGATATACGGTCGAAACCTCGGACCCGACCTTCAGGCGGGCGACGATCTGCTCGATCAGGCTGCGTTCTTCGACGGGCGTAAGTGTCGAGACGATTTGCGGATAGTTGATGATGCGGGCGACCACGAGCGGACGGTCGGGCTCATGTCCCGCTTTCCGCAGTGCCAGCAGGTTGGGAAGCCCACTGACCGCATTGGTCAGGCCGCGGCTCTTCAGGATTTGCAGTGCAAGCCCCGTTGCGACCCAGATAATGACAAACAGGCCGCTGGTGATGTCGGTGAAAATTTGCGCACGCTCAAGCGCGATTGGCAGCGCAAGCAGGGCAAGGGCCGAGCCTGCGAGCAAGGCAGCACCAATGCGGCCACGAAGCTTCAGAGCGGCCAGGACCGCTGTCGCCGCCAGGATGAAGCCCGGCAGCCAGCCAAGATCGACCGGCCGTCCTGCTTTCAGCGTTTCCGCGCCGATGATGTGGATATAGACTCCGCCGGCGTTACCCCAGCCAGGGATACGGTACTGGTCCCCCAGGCGAACCGAGGTCGGACCAACGACCACGGTCTTTCCCGCCAACCGATCAGGGTTTACCCGCCCGTTCAAAAGGTCGGCGGCGCTGATGACCGGAATTGAGCTTGGTTGAAATGCGTAATTGACCCGGAAATTCGATTCCGAGTCCGATTGAACGCCGGCAATGACCGACGAAAGCGCGGGGAAGCGCTCGGTGCCGGCCCGCGTCGAATAGGGGATTTGCCAAACTTCGTTGGCGTAATTGTACCATACGCTGATCGAGCCAAGTTTGGCGTGTTGGGCAAACATCGGCAGCGGCCGAACGTCTTCCACCTTGCCGTCGCGAGCGCCCGCACGCAGGAAATAGGCCAGCGTTACATCGCTGTTGCGCGCGATAGCCTGGGCGAGCTTGGCATCATCGGCGGGAAGCGATTTGTCGGGGAAATTAATGTCATGGGCCTGCTGCTTGGGCTTGGCAGCGCCGATCGCGTTGACGAGATCCGCATAGCGTGCGCGGGGCCATGGCCAGCGGCCAACCTCGCGAAGCGCTTTCTCGTCGATGGCGACAAGGACAATGTCCCCGCTCGCGTCGCGCTGGTTGATGCGGTTGCGTGCGGTCCGCAGGCCGTCCTCGAAATATTCGATGCCGCCGGAGAGTCCGTAAAGGAAGCCGAGCACCAGCGCCCAGACGAGCATCTTCGGGAAGCGCCTGGCTCCCTGGGCTCGATCCTTTCGGCGCAACCAGCGCATGCGCGGGCGTTTCCTTTCCTCGTTCCGCCAGTCCTTGCTCCCCAAAAGGTTAAAAAAGCGGAAACCTCGTTAAGTTAATGGCAAGATTTTCACGGAGCTTGCCGCACCCTCGACAAGCCGGTGCTCCCTTGCCACAACACCGGCAACTGAACGGGGAGGGGCGTCTTGGACTTCATCTCGATCCTGTCGATTTTCGTGTTGGCCTGTTTCGTCGGCTATTATGTGGTCTGGTCGGTAACGCCGGCACTTCACACGCCGTTGATGAGCGTAACCAACGCCATTTCCTCGGTGATTATCGTCGGCGCACTGATCGCGGCGGCGGCATCGGGCAGCGTTCAGTCCAAGTGGCTGGGCCTAATCGCGGTGGCGCTGGCCAGCGTGAACATCTTCGGCGGCTTCGCCGTCACCGCGCGAATGCTGGCGATGTACAAGAAGAAGGAGCGCCGCGATGCATGAGGCCGCGGCCCTTCAATCCGGCCAAAATCCGTACGGCTGGGCGACGGTGGTCCCTGAAATCACCGTCCTTGCTTACTTGGTTGCCGGCGTCTGTTTCATTCTCGCGCTGCGGGGACTTTCGAGCCCCGAGAGTAGTCGGCGGGGCAACCGCGCTGGCATGCTCGGCATGGGGATCGCGGTGGTGACAACCCTATGGGTCCATGCGCCAACAGTCCCTGGGACTGCCCCGGACGAGTATTTGCACGGATTAAATCTAGATTTCGCCTCGGCAGGGGAAATCCTGCTTGCTGTGATCATCGGCGGCGCAATCGGCCTAGTCACGGCGCGCAAAATCCAGATGACGGCGATGCCGCAACTTGTGGCGGCATTTCACTCGCTGGTCGGTATGGCTGCGGTATTGGTTGGAGCCGCTGCATTCCTGAATCCCGGAGCTTTTGGCCTCCTTATTCAGCATGGCAGTCTTGCAGGAACAATTAACCTCGTCAGCCGCATCGAAATGGGCCTCGGCGTGGCCATCGGTGCAATCACCTTTTCTGGCTCGGTCATCGCCTTCCTGAAGCTCAACGGGAATATGAGCGGGAAGCCGATCCT
>CAMPIY010000099.1 GCA_946886645.1 uncultured Sphingomonas sp. | reverse complement strand
GCTCGACAATCCCGCCTCCCAATTGGGCACGGGCAGGTCGAGCGATGTCGCATCCTTGGGGTCGAACCCGCTCATCGTCTCCAACAGGATCGCGCAATCGCGGACGTCGCGCGCCATCGGCCCCGCCTGGTCGAGCGAGCTTGCAAACGCGACGATGCCCCAACGCGAGCAGCGCCCATAGGTCGGCTTGATGCCGGTGATGCCGGTGAAGGCCGCGGGCTGGCGGATCGAGCCGCCGGTATCGGTGCCGGTAACGCCCGGCGCCATCCCCGCCGCAACCGCCGCCGCCGACCCGCCCGAGCTCCCGCCCGGGGTCAGCGCGGCATTGCCGCCGTCGTTGCGCTTCCACGGCGATATGACCGGCCCATAGGCGCTGGTCTCGTTGGACGAGCCCATGGCGAACTCGTCCATGTTGAGCTTGCCGAGCATCCCCGCGCCCGCCGCCTTGAGCTTGCCCGACACGGTGCTCTCGTAAGGCGGCTTGAAGCCCTTCAGGATGTGCGAGCCGGAGGTCGAATCCACGCCCTCGGTCGCGAACAAATCCTTGATGCCGAGCGGAATGCCGGACAGTGGCCGCAAATCCCCTGCCTGCCGCGCTTCATCGGCCGCATCCGCCGCCGCCAGCGCCGCATCGGGTGTCTCAACGGTATAGGCATTGAGCGCCCTGCCCGCTTCGACCGCCGCGTTGAACGCCTCGGCAATCTCGCGCGCCGAAAATTCGCCCGCGCGGAACCCCTCGCGAAGCTGGGCGATCGTCTTATGATTGAGCTCGCCCACTATTCGATCACCTTCGGAACCGCGAAAAAGCCATGCTGCGCATCGGGGGCATTCTTGAGGACCGCGTCGCGGATATTGCCGTCGTTCACGACATCGTCGCGAAGGCGGAGGCGGTTGTCGATGACGGCGGTCAGCGGCTCGACGCCGTCGGTGTCGACCTCGCCCAGCTGCTCGACCCAGCCGAGGATATTGTTGAATTCGGGCACCATCGCCTCGACCTCGGCATCGCTCATGGCGATGCGGGCGAGCTTTGCGACGTGCCGCACCTGATCTGCATTCACGGACATGGCAGGCCCGATAGCGGGGCGGTCGGTCGCCTTCAAGCGAGTTGCGGTGCAGCAACTCGGCCTTTAAGCGCAGGCGCCCATGTGCGCCCGCCGTTTCCTGATCCTCGTCTTCGTTCTTATTCTGCTTTCCGTGGCGGGGGCGTTTGCCCTGTTTCAGTTCGGCGACCGGGTCTTGCTGAAGCAGGCGACGCCGGTCGGGCATTATCAGGAGCCGGCAAAGGCCAGCGGGCCGGATTATTCGGCCGATTCAAGTTGGCTAGCCAGGCCGGGATTGGCCGACAATCCCTCGGACTGGGTTCCGGAAGGCGTAATTTCGACGAAGGTCGCTCAACCCGCTGCGACCTTTTACATCCATCCGACGACCTATCTTCGCCGCGACCGCTGGAACGCTCCGCTCAATCCGGATGGCGATGCCGGAGCCAGGGTCCGCCTGTTCGTCCAGAGCCAGGCGAGCGCCTTTAATTCCGTGTCCGATATCTGGGCTCCGCACTATCGGCAGGCAGCGTTCGGTGCGTTCCTGCTCAAGAGCGAGGATGCTTCCAGGGCGCTCGACCTTGCCTATCGCGATGTGCTGGCTGCGTTCGACGCTTTCCTTGCCGCGCAACCGGCGGACAAGCCCATCATTCTCGCGGGCCATAGCCAAGGGGCGCTTCATCTGTCCCGGCTGCTGGCCGATCGCAGTCAGGCGCTCAAGGGACGGCTGGTGGCGGCCTATGTCGTTGGATGGCCACTCTCCGCGACCGCCGACCTTCCCGCCATGCGGCTGACAACCTGCAAACGAAACGACGAGATCGGTTGCATCCTGTCCTGGCAGAGCTTTGCGGAACCGGCCAATCCGGACCTCATCCTCGATGCCTGGAAGGGAACGAAGGGTCCGACCGGTATCGAGCGGAAGCGGGCGGACATGGTATGCGTCAATCCGCTGACCGGGACCGTCGGCAGCAGCGCCCCTGCATCTGCGAACCTTGGGACACTGGTTCCGAGCGGCGAATTCGCGACGGCAACGCTGGAGCCCGGCAAAATCGGCGCGCGCTGCGAAAAGGGCTTCCTGACCATCGACGGAGACGTGCCCAACCTTGGCCCCTACGTGCTGCCGGGCAACAACTACCATGTGTACGACTATGCCCTGTTCTGGCGATCGATCCGCGCCGATGCGGAGCGGAGGCTGGCGGCGTGGCGGGCGCGGTGATCACAGCCAGCGCCGCCGAATTCGCCGCCTTGGCGCCGCATGGGCGGCTGCTTGGCCTCGATGTCGGGACCAAGACGATCGGCTTGGCAACCTGCGACGCAAGCTGGAGCTTCGCGACCCCCGCGGAGACTATCCGCCGCGCCAAGTTCACCGCCGATTTAGAGAGACTGAAAGCCTTTATCGCGAAGCACGGCATCGTCGGGCTGGTGGTCGGCCTCCCGCTCAACCTCGACGGCACCGATTCCCCGCGCACCCAGTCGGTCCGCGCCTTTGCTCGCAACCTCGCGCCCCTCGCCCTTCCCATCCTTCTGTGGGACGAGCGCTGGTCGACCGTCGCGGTCGAGCGGGCGATGATCGAGGCGGACATGAGCCGGGCCAAGCGGGCGGAAAAGGTCGATGCCCATGCGGCCGCGCATATCCTCCAAGGCGCGATCGACGCGCTGGTCAATTTGCCGCCTTCGGGCTAGGGCGCGATTTTAATGCATCTTCTTTCCATCGACGACCTGAGCGACGAGCAGATCAAGGCCATCCTCGACGAGGGCGAGCGCTGGTTCGCCTATAATCGCCAGCCCCGGCGCAACGATCACCGGCTCGACGGCCTGACGATCGTCAACGCCTTCTTTGAAAATTCGACGCGCACGCTGCTGAGCTTCGAAATCGCCGCCAACCGCCTCGGCGCGCAGGTCGTGACGATGCAGGTCGAGCATAGCTCGATCAAGAAGGGGGAAACGCTGGAGGATACGGCGCGGACGCTCAACGCGATGCGCCCCGACGCGCTGGTGATCCGCCATGGCACGAGCGGGGCGCCCGCCGATGTCGCGACGATCATGGATTGCCCGGTGATCAATGCCGGCGACGGGACGGGCGAGCATCCGACCCAGGCGCTGCTGGATGCGGCGACGATCCGCCAGCATTTCGGCCGGGTCGAGGGGCTGAAGGTGGCGATTTGCGGCGACCTGAAGCACAGCCGTGTTGCCCGCTCGAACGCCCTGCTCCTCAAGCGGTTGGGAGCGGAGCTGAGGTTTGCGGGGCCGCCTTCGCTCCTTCCGGACGACATCAATGGCACGACCGTCGACGAAGCGGTCGAGAGCGCCGACGTGGTCATGATGCTCCGCGTCCAGCGCGAGCGCCTGGCCGACGATTTTGGCGATGCACCCGGAGAATTTCTCGAACGCTACGGCCTGACCGAGGCCCGATTTGCGAGGGCGGCGCCCGAGGCGGTGGTGATGCACCCCGGCCCGATCAATCGCGGCGTCGAAATCGAGGGATCGCTCGCCGACCACCCCACCCGCTCGCTGATCGTGCGGCAGGTGGAAATGGGCGTGGCGGTCAGGATGGCCTGTCTCGACCTGCTGACGGCCGAGAGGGTCGGCTGAGCCTTAGCGCGAGGCGAACTGGACCGGCGCGTCGCCCGACACGGCGCGAACGAAGCAGGCGCGGCCCGAACGCTTGAGCGATTCGCACAGCAGCCGCGCATCGCGGTCGCTGTCGAAGCCCTTCACCGACAGGCGGTAAACCGTGCCGTTGGCGCTGGCAAAGCGGGCGCTGACCGGCGTGTAGCCGCGCAGTGCGGCATATTTGCTGGAGGCACGGTTCCACGCCACCTCGACGCGGTCGCGCGACGAGAAGGCGCCTAGCTGGACGACGGCGCGGCTCTTGCCGTGGGGCTTGGCGATCGCGGCGCGGCGCAGCTTGGCAACCGGCTCGGCAAGGCGAACCGCGGCCGGCGACAGGGCCGGACGGACCTGACGGATCGGGGACGGAGAAGCCTCTGCGACGTCGACCGGCGCAGGCTGATAGGCTGCGACCGCGACGGGCGCCGGCTCCGGAGCCGCCACCGGTTCCGGCAAGGGTGCGGGCATGGGCTCGGCAGCAGCCACTGCAACGGGCTCTGCCACCGGCGCCGGGGGAAGATCGACGGTGGCAACCGCGGACGGCGCCTCGACGGCCTGCGGAACCTCGGCCGGCTGGGCCGCGGCCTGACGCGTCGCGTCGTCC
This sequence comes from uncultured Sphingomonas sp., assembly GCA_946886645.1. The sequence continues at coordinate 2,238 of CAMPIY010000099.1, read as the reverse complement.
TTGTTGAGCGCGAGGCGGATCGGCTGGCCCGGGTCGCCCGCCGCCGGCTGGATGCCGATGAAAGCGGCGACCTGGTCCGACGCGCGGACGGGCTTTGCCAGCGCCATCCACTGCTGCATGCGCCCGTCCAGCTGATCGCCCGGGACGTCCTGCGCCGCGACGATGCGGGCCTGTTCCCAATTGCCGGCAAAGGCATAGGCCAGCGCCAAATTCTGCCGGACGCGAGAATCCGCGCCGATCGCCCGGGCTGCCGGCTCCAGCACGGCGACTGCCGACTGCGGGTCACCGGCGAGAGCAAGCGCCAAACCGGTGTCCGCCGGGTCCAGGATCGACTGCGCCATGGCCAGCAGGCCCTTCGCTTCGTCATTCTTGCCCTGGGCAATCTGGACCAGTGCCAGCTTAAGGACGATCTGCGGCTGAGTCGCCACGAGGCTCAACGAGTCCCGGTAAGCCGACTCCGCCGAGGCATAACGGCCCGAGGCGAGATAGCTGTTGCCGAGGAGGGCACGGAACCCCGCATCGCGGGGACTGTTCTCGACAGCCTGTTCGGCCAGCGAAACGGCCGTTTGCAGATCGTTTGCAGCCAACGCAGCCTGGGCTCGTGTCGCGAGGCCGATGTTGGATGAGTCGACCTTGCCGCCGAAGATCGAGGCGCTTCGTGGCCCCGACGAACCCGGTCCGGCGCAGGCCGTGACGATCGCCAGTAGCGAAACGGCGGTGAGCGCGGCTCCGAGACGGTTCGGCTTGGTCATGACACTTCCCCTTTGTTCGTTCAGCCCTCGGCGCGCTTCTTCGCCGGTGCGCGCTCCGCCATCGAATCCAGCTCGGGCATCTCGCTGAGCAACCGGTCGAGCGCGTCGGTCACCAATTGCTGGGCCGAGCGGCCGCCGACGGCACAGGCCAGACGCAGCTTGAGATGGCGCGACGGATCGAGGCGCAGCGTGAAGGCGGCCTTGCCCTTGCTTCCCGGAGCGGCGCGCGGGCGGCGCGGACGTACAGGGGCAGCGACGGGCTCCGGCTCCGGCACCACGGCACGGACCGGAATGGTCAGGACAGCTGCCGATTGCGACTCTGCAACCGCTTCGGCGGCGGCTTCAGCTTCTTCCGGATCGCAGAGCTCGGCGGTCTCGTCGACATATTCGCCGTTCTCGTCCTCGCCTTCCTCGCCGTCCTCCTCGTCCTGAGCGCCAAAGCGCTCGGCGATCTCCGCCTGCTGGTCATGGACCGGCGAAGCGATTGGCGTCAGCGCCGCAATCGGGTTGCGCAGCGGATGGTCGGGCAATTCCTCGCCGAACGCATCGTGATTCTCGTCGCGAACCGGCGCCAACGCCGGCTTCGGCGCCTCGAAGCCCATGTCATTCCAGCCGAGATCGTCGAGGTTGCCGCCCCCCATCTGTCCAAAGCCCTGGGGCTTCATCGCCGGACGGGCGGCGCCCTTGCGGGCAAGCAAGCCCGAAGAGAGCGACGCGAATGCCTTGGGTTCTCCCATCGCGCTCACTCCTTACTGGCCCATCACCCGGCGGCCGAAGCCACCGACTGGACGCGGGCTGGCGGCGGCACCGATGCCGGGAGCGGCATTGGGCGCTGCGAAAACGGTACGGCGGAAATTCTTTTCGAGCCGGTCGGAAATATAGTCCCACAGCTCCGTCACTTCGCGAGCGGAGCGGCCGCCCGGATCGACTTCCATGACGGTCCGGCCGTCGATCATCGAGGCGGCGAAGTCGGTGCGATGGTGAAGCGTTACGGGGGCAACGGTGCCGTGCTGAGACAGCGCGACGGCGGCTTCGTAAGTGATCTTGGCCTTGGGGGTTGCCGCGTTGACGACGAAGATCAGCGGCTTGCCGGCACGGTCGCAGAGATCGACCGTGGCGCCGACGGCGCGGAGATCGTGCGGGCTGGGACGGGTCGGAATGACGATGAGCTCTGCCACCGCGATGACCGACTGAATTGCCATGGTGATCGCCGGGGGCGTGTCGATGACCGCGAGGCGGAAACCTTGCTGGCGAAGCACCTCAAGATCAGAGGCGAGCCGAGCGACGGTCGTCTGCGCGAAGGCCGGCATGTCGTCGGAACGCTCGTTCCACCAGTCGGCCAGCGAGCCCTGGGGATCGATGTCGATAAGGCAGACGGGGCCGGCGCCTGCCAGCTGCGCCTGCACCGCAAGGTGACCGGACAAGGTCGTCTTGCCAGACCCGCCCTTCTGCGATGCCATTGCCAGAACGCGCATTCTATTCCCCT
>CAMPIY010000098.1 GCA_946886645.1 uncultured Sphingomonas sp. | reverse complement strand
TCGGAATAAAAGCGGACGTGACCGCGCTCCAGGCCGCTCTTGGCCAGCCACTCCTCGACCATGGCGAGCTTCGCCGGGCCGTAGCAGTTTTGACCGTCGATCTTGGCGTGCACCCGCTCGTCCAGCCCAAGGATCGAGTTGGTGCCGATGCATTCGTCGAACCCAAGCCGTTCGGCGATCTCGCGCGCGTAAAAGCGGTAGCTGGCGGTGGCCATGACGACATGACGCCCATCCGCCTTGTCGCGCGCAATCGCGTCGCGCGCGCCGGGACGAACATTGTTGGCCAACGTGGCAGCGGCGAAGCTTTCCACCAGCGGTTTGAGTTCTGCCGGGTGACGCTTCGACCCCAGCAGCAGGTGATGGTTAATTTCCTTCAACCGGCCGCGGTCGATCAGCTTCACCGCATAGGCAATCATCGACGCGGCCACCACAGGGAGCAGCAGCAACCGCCAGGGCGCCCGGCGAAGCGCACAATGAAGCAGGAACGGCGTGTAAGTCGCGCGCCGCGTCACCGTTCGGTCCATGTCGTAGATGGCGAAATCGGTCATGCCCGGCCTTCGAGGATCGCGGTGACCAATTCATGGTCCGCCGGCTTGTCGACATCGACCGCCGCGAGCGGGTTTTCCAGCTCCACCTTGCGAATGTCTAGATCGAGCTTCCGGCCGACGGCAGCCAGCGTCTGGTCGAGCGTCCTGAGCCTCAACAATGCGCCGATGAGGGCAATCGGCCCAAGCGCCGCGATCATCCGCCAGCCCTTCTTCCGATCCTGCTCGACCGCCCGCCACAGGGCCACCGCCTTGGCCGCCTTCGCGCTTCCGAAGGCAAAGAGGTTGGCGCCCGAATAAGCGCCCGCGCGAAAGCGGAGCCAGGTACGGCTGGTGTGGGGGAGACGCGCCAGTAAGGATTTCCGTTCGACCAGCCCGATCGCGACGTCGGCCCCGTCGGCCCTGGCGCAAAAATCCGCGATTATTGCCGGATCGAGCAACGCGTGATCGGCGGTTGTGACGAGAAGCGGATAGCTCGTCGCGGGACCGGCCAATATCCTTTCGAGCGTCGATGCGATCGTCTCGCCCGATGGCCCGACGTTCACCCGCGCGTCATCGGGCATAACCGCCGCGATCCGATCGGGCTGTTGCGTCAGCACCTGCACATGGTCGACTTCCGGCGAACCAAGGAGCGCAGCGACCGGCCTCGCCACCATCGGAACCCCAGCGACCGGGATCAGCGCCTTCAAATCCGTCCCATATTCCGCCGCGAACGGATCGGCGCCCGGCCGCGACCCGGCAAGCACGATCGCAGTCCAGCGGCTCATGTCAGCCAGCTGATCACCGGCTGCCCGCGCTCGCGCCGCGCATTGGCCTGCGCCAACCGGACGGCGTGGAAAATCAGCGACAGGATGGTCCATAGCGCAACCAGTTCGATCCCCAGGTCGGGCCGGCCGAACAGCAGCGCGAGCACCAGGATGACCATGTTCGGGTTCCGCCGCGCGGTGATGAGACGGAACTGGCTGTCGATCCTTTGCCAGACGTGGATGTGCATTCCGAAGCGGCGGACGAAAATCCCTTCGATAAGCCGCTGGACGATATAGCCGAACACGATCGCGCCGATGATCAGCAGCTCATAGACCCGGTCGTCGAGGGGGCGGCCATAGGCCTGCAGGCCCTCGGCCCAGGCCCACCACCAGAAGGGGGGATGGATGAGGTCGACGCCATGATCGAACAGATTGCCCCACTTCGAGGATTGACCGGTGCAGCGCGCCAGCTTCCCGTCGACCGTGTCGAGGACCATGAAGGCGAAGCCCGCGGCCACGCCGGTCCAATACCAGCCGCCATAAAAGAGGAAGAATGCCGCGAGGCACAGAACCGCGCCGATCGTGGTTACCTGGTTGGGCGTCATCCCGGCTCGCGCGGCCCAGCGGGTCAGGTAGAAGGCCGGACGGCGCCACAGGTAGAGGGTAAGCGCGTCGGTCACCCCCTTATAGCTCGCATCGTAGGAGGCGCGCTCCACCGGCTCGGCGTCGGCAGGGTCGAGCGGCATCACGAACGGCCGTTCGCGCTTCCTGAGCTTGCTGTAGCTGAAGTCGGCGGTGTCGGCGTCGATCGCTTCCAGCGATACGCCCTCATATTGCGAGCCGGCCTGCATCGCCGCCAGCAACGGTGCTTCGTCGCCGCCCGCCGGCACATGCGCCAGTACCGCCCTGCCCTCTTTGGTCAGCACCTTGCCGGGCGAATTGCGCAGCACGACAAGCCATTCGGGGTCCCAGGCCCAGTTAACGTCCGCATAGACGGTCGAGCGCCCGGATTGCGCGGCATTGGCCGGTTCGAGCTTTGCCTTGATCGCCAGGGCGTTCGCCCGCTCGGCCGCGCCCATGCCGAAAGCGCGGGCGGGATTGTCCCCGACCGTCACGAAAAGCGGCTTGTCGCCGGCAGGAACTTCATCCGTCATCCCAATGGCGCGCTATAAGGCATGATCGGGGACAGCAAAGAGGCAAATTGCTGAAGGCTTGCCGCTGAATCGGATTTCGAGCAGGGTCGCGGTCGATGGGGGACCAGTCGACCACCTCCGATCCTCCCGCGGGAGGTGATGCGTACCGCTGCGTCGGTTCGCTGACCATTGCCCGCGCGGCATCGACCCAGCGTGAATTGACCGCCGCGCCCGATCCGCTGACGATCGACCTTAGCGGCGTCGAGCGGATGGACACGGTCGGGGCGTGGGTCATCTACCGCACGGTTCGCGATCGTGGCGCCAAGGTCGTCGGTGCGAACAAGACGGTCGCCGCCCTGCTGGACCAGGTGGCGGAAGCCGACCGCCCCGCGCGGATCCGGCCCGACGAACGGCCCGCACCGCTTCGCGTCCTGAACGAATTCGGCGAATGGGTTTATGAAGCGGGCTCGACATTCATCGGCCTGCTGGGCTTCCTCGGCTCGGTGCTCGTCGCCTTCGCCGCGATCGTCCGGCGGCCGAAACGCCTCAGGCTCAATGCCGTCCTCCATCGCTTCGACCTGGTCGGGGTGCGCGCGCTTGGCATCATCGGCCTGATGACTTTCCTGATCGGGATCGTCGTGGGCCAGCAGGGCGCCGTTCAGCTCGAGCAGTTCGGGGCCGAGATTTACACCATCAATCTTATCGGCCGAATCACGGTTCGCGAACTGGCGACGCTCATGACCGCCATCATGGTCGCCGGGCGCTCCGGCTCCGCCTTTGCCGCCCAGATCGGGACGATGAAGATTACCGAGGAAGTAGACGCGATGCGGACGATCGGCGTGTCGCCCGTCGAAGCGCTCGTGGTTCCGCGAATCCTTTCGGCGGTCGTGATGATGCCGCTCCTGACCTTCTACGCCATGATCATGTCGCTGCTTGGCGGCGGCATCTATGTGTGGATCGACCTCGGCATCCCGCCCCTGACCTACATCCAGCGCTTGCAGGAGGTCATCCCGATCACCGACCTGTGGGTCGGCCTGGTCAAGGCGCCGGTGTTCGGATTCATCATCGCGCTCGCCGGTTGCTTCAACGGAATGCTGGTCCAGGGCAACAGCGAGGAGGTCGGTACCAAGACGACCGCCGCCGTCGTCCAGTCGATCTTCATGGTGATCATCCTCGACGCGGTGTTCGCGGTGTTCTTCTCGCAGGTCGGGTGGATATGACCTCGCCGGTTCACGAAGGGCCGCGCGACGCTGACGGCGATGGCCGCGACGATGTGATCATCACCGTTCGCGGCCTCAAGAACAGCTTTGGCGAGCAGATCATCCACGAAGGGCTCGACCTCGACGTGCGGCGTGGCGAGATTTTGGGCGTCGTCGGCGGGTCGGGCACCGGCAAGTCGGTGCTGATGCGCTCGATCATCGGCCTGCAGATTCCCGACGCCGGCGAGGTCGAGGTGCTCGGCGAGAATATGATCGGCCGCGAAGAGGATGAGGCGAAGAATATCCGCCGCCGCTGGGGCGTCCTGTTTCAGAACGGCGCGCTGTTTTCGACGCTGACCGTCGCCGAGAATGTCGAGGTGCCGATCCGCGAATATTTTCCCTATATCAAGCCGCCGCTGCTCGACGAGATTGCAAGCTACAAGATCGCCATGTCGGGCCTTCCGGCCAACGCCGGTCCCAAATTCCCGTCCGAACTGTCGGGCGGTATGAGGAAGCGCGCCGGCCTGGCAAGAGCGTTGGCGCTCGATCCGGAGCTGCTGTTTCTCGACGAGCCGACGGCGGGGCTGGACCCGATCGGCGCAGCGGCCTTCGACGAACTGATCGAAGGTTTGCAGAAAAAGCTCGACCTGACCGTTTTCCTCATCACGCACGACCTCGATACGCTGTGGGCGATTTGCGACCGGGTGGCGGTGATCGCGGACAAAAAGGTGATTGCGGTCGGAACGATTGAAGAATTGCTCGCCTTGGACCATCCTTGGATTCAAGAATATTTTAACGGGCCCCGCGGACGCGCGGCCGTCGCCGGTTTGAAAAGGCAGTAGACGTCGATGGAAACGCGTTCGAACCATGTGCTGGTAGGGAGCGTCACTTTGGCCCTCCTCGCGGGCCTCTTGATGTTCATCGTCTGGCTCGCCGGCCTGTCGGCCAAGGCCGAGAAATGCTTCGATATTTATTTCAGCCAGGGCGTCGGCGGCCTGAACAAGGGTTCGTCGGTGAACTTCCAGGGCGTGCCCGTGGGCCAGATCGAAAAGATCAGCCTGCTCCCGGACCGGCCCGAATTCGTCTGGGTGCGCATCATCGTCGATGCCGAAACGCCGATCCTCCAGGGCACCACGGCGCAGATCAAGGGCGTCGGTTTCACCGGGGTAAGCGAAATCGCCCTGGAAGGCGCGGTCAAGGGCGCACGGCCGCTCACCCAGGTTGGGCCGCAGGGCTGCCCGGTAATCCCGGCAAGCTCCGGCGGGCTTGGCGCGCTGCTCAACTCCGCACCGGAGCTCATCGACCGCATCCAGCGACTGACCGAGCGGCTGACCGAACTGCTCAGCGACAAGAACCAGAACTCGATTTCGGACATCCTGGAGAATGTCGACAAGACCACGCGCGTCCTTGCCGAGCGGGCGCCCGACCTGGCCGACGCCATCGGCGACGCACGCATCGCGGCGCGCCAGGCCGGCGTTGCCGCCGCACGCTGGGGCGAAGTCGCCAACAGCACCAATGAGCTCATCAAGAAGCAGGGCGAACCGGCTGCAGAGGATCTGCGGCGGTCAATCGCCTCCGTCCAGAAGGCGGCCGACAACCTCGACGCGATGATTGCCGACGCCCGGCCCGGCATCCAGAATTTCTCCAAGTCGACGCTGCCCGAGGCGAACCGGCTGGTCCACGACCTGCGCGACCTGTCGGATTCGCTGCGCCAGTTCAGCGACCGGCTGAACAATGATGGCGCGCTGGGCGTGCTCGGCCCCGAAAAACTACCCGACTATAAGCCCGGAAAGACGAAATGATGCGTAAGATTCGGCTGGTTATCGTCGCGCTGGGCGCGCTTTCGCTCGCAAGTTGCTTCGGCGGCAAGAAGGTCCCTCCGACGCTGCTGACCCTGACCAGCGCGGCCCCCGCGCCGGCCAACGTCAACCGTTCGTCAACGCCGGGACAGGCCATCACCATCGACGTGCCCATCGTGTCGAAGGAGCTCGCGACGACACGCGTCCCGGCCCTCGTCGGCCCAACCGCCGTGGCATATATCCAGAATCTCCAATGGGTCGAAAGCCCCGACCGGCTGTTCCAGGATTTGCTCCAGGAAACCGTTATCCGCACGACCAATCGCGTCGTCCTCGATCCTCGCCAGTCGGCGCTCGATCCAGGCCTGCATCTGACCGGCACCTTGACCCGCTTCGGCTATGACACGCAGAGCGGCGCGGTCGTGGTGCGTTACGATGGAGCGCTGTCAACGGCGGGCGGTACCGAAGTCCGGACCCGCCGCTTCGAAGCCACCGAGCCCGCGGACGGAACCGCCGGCACGGTCGGCCCGGCGCTCAACAACGCCGCGAACAAGGTTGCGTATGAAGTTGCGGCCTGGGTGGGAGGTTGAGAATGCTGGAGCGGCTGAACGAACTTTCGCCGCGCGGCAAAGCGCTGATGCTGGCCGCGATCATCGTGATCGCACCTCTTGCGGGGTGGCTAGGATATCAGCTGGGTTTCGCCGTCGGCGGTCATTAGGTGAGCGACTTCGACGCCTGCTCGAAGACGTCCTTCGACAGGCCCGGCGTGGCCACGATCCGCTCCAACTCCTGACGCATCAGCTCCGCGCGCTGCGGCTCGAACCGGCGCCAGCGGCCTAGCGACGGCACCTGCCGAGCGGCAACCTGCGGATTGAGCTTGTCGATTCCCAGGATCATGTCGGCGACGAAGCGGTACCCTCGGCCGGACGCCTCGTGGAACGTCCATTGGGTCGCGGCGAAATTGGCGACCAGCGCACGCCAGCGATTGGGATTCTTCGAGGTGAAGTCGGGATGGGCGGCAAGCCGCTCGACGACCGACACATTGCCGATCCGCTGCGCGCCCGCCTGGATGGCGAACCATTTGTCGAGCACCAGCGTATTGTCGCGATAGCGGTCATAGAA
>CAMPIY010000097.1 GCA_946886645.1 uncultured Sphingomonas sp. | reverse complement strand
GCCTGGAAGGCCAGGCTCTCGGCGTCGATGATGGTGCCGACCGGAAGCGCCTTGCGGGCGACGAGCACCTTCGGGCCCATCGGCACGACGGGCGCGGCATTGGCCTGCTCGGCCCCGGCTCCGGTGAACATGTTCTTGGCCATGACAGCGGTAACCACCGCGATGACCAGCGCTCCGATGAGCAGCGCAACTTTCTTGACGTCCATGGCGAACACGCCTCCCCTAAAGGGTCCCCTCAATGCTCAGGGACATTCAGGCAAAATGGTTAAGAAAGCGTTGGGCGAGTAACCACAATCCGCCGAACGCGATGGCGACACCGTACGGAACCTCCGGACGGCCTTGTTTTCGTTGATATTTGTGCAGGCCCGCGACGACCAAAGTGAGCACTCCGCCGGCGAGCGACGTGATCACCACGAGCTTCACCGTGGCCATCGGTGGAAACCAAAGGGCCAGTGCGCCGGCGAGCTTCACGTCTCCACCGCCCATCGCATTCAGGTAGAAAGCGACCGCGAACAGCAGGAAGACGGCAATGGCGACTGCGACACGCAGGCCGGCGTCGGGCCAAAGGTCGATTCCGGCCGACAGCCAGTAGATCGGCGCAACCAGCGCAATCGCCAGGTTGATGCCGTTCGAAATGGTGTAGGTGCGGACATCGACGATCGCGATCCACACGAGTGCCGCCGACAGCAGGCCGAGCAAGGTCAGGGTGAATCCGGCATTCATCATGCCAGCACCTCTAGACGTCACGCCTTTCCAAACCGTAACCAGCCCGCGAAATGGAATCTGTCGATGTCCTGATCGTCGGTGGCGGGATCGCCGGAGCGAGCCTTGGCGCGCGGCTGGCGGGAGGCCGGCGCGCGATGCTCATCGAATCCGAGGATCTGTGCGGGCGCCATGCCACCGGCCGCTCGGCCGCCTTCTGGCAGGCGAGCCTCGGCGGCGATACGCCGGAGCGAAGGCTGAGCCTGGCATCCAAGCCGATGTTCGACATGAACTGGCCGGGAAGCCCGACGGCGCTGCTTCGGCCGCGCGGCGGGATTCATCTTACGGGCCCCTCGGGTGAGATGTTCGACGAAGCCGATGCGATGGCCGGCGAATATCGCATCGAGCATCTCGATCGCGCCGAACTCGATGCGATGCTTCCCGGATTGCGCGAGCAATGGACAGGTGCTTGGTACGAAGCGACCTGCGCCGACATCGACGTGGCGGCCTTTCACGCGGCGTGCCTTGCGGCATTCCGGCGGCAGGGGGGACGGGTGCACACCGACGCCGGTCTGCAATCTGCGCGGCGGTCGGACGGGCGTTGGATCGTGGAAACCGGGTCGGGCCAGGTCGAAGCCGGCATCATCGTGAATGCCGCGGGCGCCTGGGGCGACGATGTGGCGGCGCGCTGCGGCGTTCGGGCGCTGGGCCTTCAGCCGAAACGGCGGACGGTGGTTCAACTCCGGATCGGGCGGACGGGCCTCAGGGATTTGCCCTTCGTCACCGACCTTCATGCGAGCTTCTATTTCAAGGGAGAGGGGGACAATAGCGTCTGGGTCTGCCCGCTCGACGAAACCGACACCGACCCGTGCGACGCGGCGCCCGAAGAGATTGACGTCGCGATCGCGATCGACCGGTTCGAGAGGGCGGTCGACTGGCCGGTCGAGGCGGTCGAGCGCAAATGGGCGGGGCTACGCACCTTCGCGCCGGATCGGGGGATGAAGTTCGGCTTCGATTCGGAAGCTGAGGGATTCTTCTGGTGCGTCGGACAGGGCGGCATGGGTATCCAGACCGCGCCGGCGGCGTCATTGCTTTGCGCTTCGCTGATTCGCGGCGAGGCTTTGCCCGACGAATTGCCGGGATTGTCGGCGGCCGATTTCGCGCCGCGAAGCCTTCGCTAGCGCCTCTTCTCCGCCTCCGCGCAGGCCAGCGCATCCGCGCGCTCGTTTTCGGGGTGGCCGGCGTGGCCCTTCACCCAATGCCATTCGATCCGGTGAGGTCCGGCGGCCTCCAGCAGCGCCTGCCACAGTTCGGCGTTCTTGACCGGTTTTTTGTCGGCGGTCTTCCAGCCGTTGCGGCGCCAGCCGTGGATCCACTTGGTAATACCGTCGCGGACATAATTGCTGTCGGTCCAAAGCTGGACGCGGCACGGCTTCTTCAGCGCGTTCAGTGCCTCGATCGCCGCCATCAGCTCCATGCGGTTGTTGGTCGTCGGCGATTCGCCGCCCGACAATTCGCGCTCCTTGCCGTTCGAGCGCAGGATGGCGCCCCAGCCGCCGGGGCCGGGATTTCCCTTGCACGCGCCGTCGGTGAAGATTTCGACCTGGGGAAGCTCGCTCAAGCCACCAGCTCGCGAGGCAGTTTGAAGGTCATCCGCTCGGGTTCATGATCGGCGATGTCTTCGATCACGTCGAACCGTTCGGCCAAGGCGTCGACCACTTCGCGCACCAGCACTTCGGGGGCGGATGCTCCGGCGGTGAGGCCGACGGTGCCGGGCTGGCCCAGCCATTCCCAATCGATGTCGGCCGCACGCTGGATCAGGCGGGCCGGGACGCCCTGCCGTTCGGCGACTTCGGCGAGGCGGAGGGAGTTGCTGCTGTTCGGCGCGCCAATCACCAGCATCCGCTCGCAGCGGCCAGCAATCGCCTTGACCGCGGCCTGGCGGTTGGACGTGGCGTAGCAGATGTCCTCGCTGCGCGGCGCCTGGATCGCCGGGAAGCGGGCCTGCAGCGCCTCGACGATGGCGGCCGTGTCGTCGACCGACAGCGTCGTCTGCGTCAGGAAGGCGAGATTGGCCCTGTCCGCGGGTTCGATCAGCGCGACGTCCTCGACCGTTTCTACCAGCGTCATCGACCCCGGCGGAACCTGGCCGAAGGTGCCGATCACCTCGGGGTGGCCGGCGTGGCCGATGAAGATGATGTGGCGGCCCGCCTCGATCAGCCGTTCGGCCTGGCGATGGACCTTGCTGACCAGCGGGCAGGTCGCATCGAGATAATCGAGGCCGCGCGCTTGCGCTGCCGCCGGAACCAGCTTCGGTACCCCATGCGCCGAAAAGACGACCGGCCGACCGTCGGGAACCTCGTCCAGTTCCTTCACGAAGACCGCGCCCATGCCCCGCAGCCGGTCGACGACGAAGCGGTTGTGGACGATTTCGTGGCGGACATAGACCGGCGGCCCGAACCGCTCGATCGCCAGCTCGACGATCTGGATGGCCCGGTCGACGCCCGCGCAAAAGCCGCGCGGCGCCGCGATCAGCAGGTGGAGCGGGGGCTTGGCGGAGGTCATCGCGGGCCATGTAAGCGATTGCTTGCAGCGGGCCAAGGCGCTTCCTATGAACACGGGCCAAGGTCCCAAGCGTCGATCAAAGGAATTCGTATCGTGAAGTTTCGCCTCACCGCCATTGCCCTGGTCCTGCTCGCAACGGCCTGTTCGCGGGAAGGCGAGATCACCGCGATGGGCGTCTATGTTACCCGGTCGGCCTGCCCGCAAGTTGGGATTCCCGCCGCGACCGGCGACATCACGCTGTTCAATCCGTCGGATCGTACCGATGCGGCCGCTCTCGACGTGAATGCCGTGATCACCAACTTGCGTTCGACTTGCGACGAAACCGGCGCGAACGTCGTGTCGACGGCGACCTTCGACGTTGTGGCGACCCGCCGTGACGCCGGCCCGGCGCGGACGGTTGTCCTGCCCTACTTCGATGTCGCGATGCAGGCGGGAACCCAGGTCATCGCCAAGCGGATCGGAAACGTCGCGCTCAATTTCGCGGACGGAAGCCAGCGCGCGCAGACTTCGGGTCAGGCGACGATCCAGGTATCGCGTTCCGTGGCGACCCTGCCCGAGGACGTTCGGCGCGAACTGACCCGGGAACGCAAGCCGGGCGATGCCGATGCTTCGATCGATCCCATGTCCGATCCGAAAATCCGCGATGCCGTCGCTCGCGCGACCTTCGAGCATCTGATCGGCTTCCAGCTGACCCCGGAACAGCTTCGCTACAACGCGACCCGCTAAGTCGGCGTTGACTCGTCGGGGCCGCACCGCCACAGCGGCAACCGTCATCCGCGGCCCGATAAAGGTCGCGGGAGGCGCGCACGGGAGAGTTCCGCCGTCGCCCACGGGCTACGGCGGACGCCGAAGGAGCAACCGCCCCCGGAATCTCTCAGGCACCGAGGACCGCGCGCGCCGGGACAGTCTGGAAAGAGTCTCGAAAGGGGCCGCCGAAGGGGCAAAGCTCTCAGGCCGCAGCGACAGAAGGGGGCCCGGAAACAATAGCGCGCGAGGACGATTGTCCCGCGTGCCGGGCTTCGAAGGACTGGGCGGCGTGATGGAATCCAACGAAAATCTGGCGAAACTGCCGCTCGATGCGTGGCATCGCGCCAAGGGCGGGCGGATGGTGCCGTTCGCCGGCTACGAAATGCCGGTCCAGTATGAAGGCATCATGGCCGAGCATTTGTGGACGCGCGAGCATGCCGGCCTGTTCGATGTCAGCCACATGGGCCAGCTGCTGTTCCACGGACCCGACGTCGACCGCGCTCTGGAAACATTGCTGCCGGGCGATCTCCTCGCTCTCAAGGACGGGCGGCTGCGCTATTCGATGCTGCTGGCCGAGGACGGTGGAATCATCGACGATCTGATGGCGACGCGCCGGGGCGAGCATTTCTACCTGGTCGTCAACGGCGCGACGAAGCTGGGCGACATCGACCAGTTCGAGCGGCGCCTGCCGCGCGACATCGCCTTCGATCATATGAAGGAGCAAGCTCTCCTTGCGCTGCAGGGGCCAGAGGCCGCAGTGGTGCTGGACGCGCTGGTCCCGGGCGTCGCGGAGCTGGGCTTCATGCAGGCCGGCCTGTTCCATTGGGACGGCAAACCGCTGTGGATCAGCCGCTCGGGCTACACCGGTGAGGACGGCTTCGAGATTTCGGTCGCGGCACGCGACGTGGAGGCTCTGGCCGACGCACTGACCGCCGACGGGCGGGTCAAGCCGATCGGTTTGGGCGCGCGCGATTCGCTTCGGCTGGAGGCGGGGCTTCCGCTCTACGGCCACGACCTTGACGGCCAGACCACGCCGGTCATGGCGGACCTGAACTTTGCCATCAGCAAGCGCCGCCGTGCCGAAGGCGGGTTCGCGGGATCTCTGCGCATCATGGCCGAGCTTGAGAATGGCGCGGCGCTGAAGAGGGTCGGGCTGGATGTCGAAGGGCGCCAGCCGGTGCGCGAGGGCGCTTTGATCTTGGACGGCGAAGGCAATGAAGTCGGGCGGGTCACATCCGGCGGCCATTCGCCGTCGCTCGGCCGTCCGATCGCCATGGGCTACGTCGCGACGCCGCTCGCTGGGCCCGGCACCGCCCTTACGATCGAGCAGCGCGGCAAGCTTTTCCAGGCGACGGTCGCCTCAATGCCTTTCGTCCCCCATCGTTATCACCGCAAACAGGGAGCAATCGCATGAGCCTCTATTTCACCAAGGAGCATGAATGGGTCCGTGTTGACGGCGACGTCGCGACCGTTGGGATTTCGAACCATGCGCAGGAAGCGCTGGGCGACATCGTCTTCGCAGAAGTGCCGGATGCCGGGAAGACGCTTGCCAAGGGCGACGATGCGGCGGTGGTCGAATCGGTAAAGGCCGCCAGCGATGTCTACGCGCCGGTCGGCGGCGAAGTGGTCGAAGGCAATGCGGCGCTGGCCGACGACCCCTCGCTGATCAACCGCGACCCGGAAGGCGAAGGCTGGTTCTTCAAGCTGACCCTGTCCGACCCGGAAGAGCTCAGCGGCCTGATGGACGAAGCTGCCTACCGTGAATGGGTTGCGACGCTCTGACCGACGCACCCACCTCGACCAGCCAATGGGATGCGGCGGACTATGCCCGCGTCGGTGGCTTCGTGCCCGCGCTTGGGCAGGCGGCGCTCGACCTGCTCGATCCGCAGCCGGGTGAGCATGTCCTCGACATCGGCTGCGGCGACGGCACGCTAACGCTCAAGATCAAGGAAATGGGCGCGGACGTTGTCGGGATCGACAACAGCCTTTCCATGGTTGCCGCCGCCAAGGCCAAGGGGCTGGACGCCCGGTTGATGGACGCCGCCCAGCTTAAGTTCGGCGAGGCGTTCGACGCGGCTTTTTCGAATGCGACGCTCCACTGGGTGCTCGACAAGGAAAGGGCGGCGCGAGCGATCTGGTTCGCGTTGAAGCCCGGCGGGCGCTTCGCTGGTGAAATGGGCGGGCGGGGCAATCTTGCAACGCTGCGCGAGGCGCTGGACGACGAGCTGGTCGCGCGAGGCTATGGGCCGCCCACCTACGCCGCCAACTGGTACCCGGCGGTCGAAGAGTTCACCGCCGTCTATGAGCAGGCCGGGTTCAAGGACATCGACGCGCGCCTGATCGAACGACCGACGCCGCTTGAACATGGCATCGCCGCCTGGGTCCTGACCTTCCGCGCCGGATGGCTCGACCGCGCAGGCGTTCCGCAAGACGAGCGCCAATCCATCGCCGACGCGGTGGCGGCGCGCTTTGACACCAACACCGCGGACTATGTCCGCCTTCGCTTCATCATGAGGAAGCCCAACTGATGCGTTATTTGCCGCTGAGCGAGGCCGATCGTTCCGCCATGCT
>CAMPIY010000096.1 GCA_946886645.1 uncultured Sphingomonas sp. | reverse complement strand
TTCGCCGACTTCAATGCCAAGCTGCTGGCCGATGAAGGCAAGTTCACGCAGGCAAGCGCCGCCGAAATGGCCGGCGTTCCGCAGGACGTGAAGGATGCCGCCGCGGCGGCCGCCAAGGAAGCGGGCATGCCGGCCGGCACCTACGCCATCGCCAACACCCGCTCGGCGGTCGAACCGGTGCTGAGCTTCGGCAAGAACCGCGCGTTTCGCGAGAAGGTGTGGCGCGCCTTCGCCAATCGCGGCGACAATGGCGACGCCAACGACACCAATGCGATCATCGCCAAGATCGTGAAGGCGCGCGCCGACCGCGCGCACCTACTGGGATACAAGACCCACGCCGACTGGCGGATGCAGGACACGATGGCGAAGTCGCCCGCCAAGGCGATGGAGCTGATGATGCGGGTCTGGCCCGCCGCCGTCGCTCGCGTGAAGGAGGAAGTCGCCGACCAGATGGCCTTTGCGGCGAAGGACGGCCTCAAGCAGATCGAGCCCTGGGATTTTCGCTATTACCAGGAGAAGGTTCGCAAGGCGAAGTACGACCTCAGCCAGGACGAGATTAAGCCCTATTTCGAGCTGTCGAACCTGGTCAAAGGCATGTTCTGGTCGGCCGAGCAGCTCTACGACCTGAAGTTCACCGAAAACACGGGCAAGGTGCCGGTCTTCCATCCGGATGTGCGGACCTTCGAGGTATCGAACGCGAAGACGGGCGAAGTCACCGGGCTTTTCTACCTCGATACCTATGCCAGGGCCGGCAAGCGCTCGGGCGCCTGGGCAACCACCTACCGCAGCCGCGCCGGCCTTTTGGGCGACAAGATCGTCCTCGGCTCGAACAACAATAATTTCACCAAGCCGGCCGCCGGCCAGCCGGTGCTGATCAGCCTCGATGACGCGTCGACGCTGTGGCACGAGTTCGGTCATGCCATCCATTATTACCTCAGCGACGTGAAATATCCGTCGCTGGGCGGCTCACCCCGCGACTTCGTTGAGTATCCGAGCCAGGTGAACGAGAATTGGCTGATGACCCGGCCGGTGCTCGACAAGTTCGCCCGCCACTACAAGACCGGCGAAGCGATGCCGGACGCGCTGGTCAAGAAGATCGAGGCATCGGACGCCTTCAACCAGGGCTTCGCGACGGTCGAATATCTCGCGTCCGCGCTGGTCGACATGAAGCTGCACACCAAGGAAGATGGCGTGGTCGACCCGGACGCGTTCGAGAAGGCCACGCTTGCGGAGCTCGGGATGCCGAAGGAGATGGTGATGCGGCACCGCCTGCCGCAGTTCGGCCACCTCTTCTCGTCGGACAGCTATTCGGCCGGCTATTACAGCTACCTCTGGTCGGAAACGATGGACGCGGATACCTGGGCCGCGTTCGAGGAAGCGGGCAATCCCTATGACCGGGCAACCGCCGACAGGTTCCGGACGATCCTGCTGTCGACCGGCAACGAGACGGACCGGGCCGACGCCTACCGCCAGTTCCGCGGCCGCGATCCGGACGTGAAGGCGCTTCTGAAGCGGAGGGGCTTCCCGACGAATTAGCGGATAGCCGGAAAAGCCCTCCCCCTTGTGGGGAGGCTGGGTGGGGGCGCGTCATCGGCGCCAGCCGAGGATGCCGACCAAATAGATCTTTTTGGCCGCAGACGCGGCCCGCCCCCCACCAACCTCCCCCACAAGGGGGGAGGCCTAATTTGACTAACTAACGGTCGGCGCCGCCGCGCGGTTCATGGCCTCCAGCTTGTCACGCAGGCTGATGGTGAAGCCATGCTCCAGGGCATGGCGGGCGTCCGGGTTGGCGGCGAGATAGGCGTTGAGCGCATGGCCTTGCGCGCACCAGAAGCGTGACGGCGCGGTCAGCGTGACGGTGGCCGTCGCGGCGGCACCGCCCAGCACCGTCGCTTCGCCGATCAGCTGCTGCGGGCCGATCCTGCCGACCAGGTGGCCATGGGCATGGACATCGGCCGATCCCCTGGAAAGATAGACAAGTTGGGCGGCCTGCTCGCCCTCGCGGGTCAGTACGTCGCCGGGCCTTCCGTCCATCCAGAATCCCTGGTCGAGCAGGCGGCGGGCCTGGGCGCGGCCGAGCCCGCTCAAGGGCCCGCTCATCATTTCCTCTTCCTCCCGGTTGAAGCGCGCCGCCTTGTTGGCGACCAGCACGCTGCCGGCCTGAACGCTCGCGACCATCAGCAGCAGCGCGGGCAGGATGACGCCGAAAAGGCCGTGCAACTGGAAGCCGTAGGCGACGCCGAAGGCGCCGGCGAGGCCGAGCAGCAAATGATTGGTCAGGCGGGAGCGCGCGAGCAGTGCTGCCAATGCCGCGGCGAAGATGGCGACATAGAGGAGCAGCACCATCGTCATGACACGTCGCTATCCCTCCGATCGGGCGCTGAACGTATCAATCAGCACATCGAGCTGCGCCTGGCAATCGGCGCGGATCAGGCTCTGCGCCATTCCCTCCAGGCCGGACGGCACCGGCGACAGGGTTTTCAGCGTAAGGGTGGCCGGCGCGGCCAGACCCGATACGGCGATCTTCGCGCCCGAATCGGCGGGAAGCTCGGCCGGCCATGCGGCGATCGCCTGACCGGCGGCGAAATGCACGTCGGCTTTCTTGCCGCTGGCGCCGTCGGTCAGCGTGACATTGGCCTCCGCGCCGCTTTCCGAGCGGTAGAGGCCGAGGTCTGCCGGATTGGCGATGCAGACATTGCCCGACTGGCCAAGATCGGCCTGCCACACGCTGCGCGTATTGGTGCCGCGCACGGCCCCGAGGCGGACGCGCCGCGCACTGGTGCCGGTCGTGCGGCCCGTTGTCGCGGCGGGCGATGCGCTGGCGAGCACGCTGAAGCTGCCGGGTCCCTGCAGGGTGCGGGTGCCGCGGGAATCGAGCAGCACCACGACGTCGCTCGCCTTGAGGTTCAGCTTGTGCGTGTCGGGAAGAGCCTTGCCCGGAGGATAGGCGCCGGCCGACGGGCCGGACGAGCGAACGACAAGCACCGCCGCGGCGGCGGAGGTGGAAGCGAGAAGGGCGGCACTCGCCGCCAGAAGCAGTACGCGAGACATCTTCATTTCTCCGTTAGCTGGACCGCGCCCCCCGGCCCGGCCTCGCGCAGCCGGCAGGCAAAGGCCGACAACGCGGCGTCCTTATCACAGGTTATACAAATTTGCTCGATTTCGTCGAGCGCGGCACGGTCGCCGGAATCGAAGGCGTCCCATAATAAGGCAAGCCTGGAACGGAGCTTCGGATCCATGTCCGGCGCCGGCTCCCACACCACGATCGGAGTCGCCCGTCCCGACAGGATGATGCGGCCCATCGGGCGAAAGACGTCCAGGCTTGTCCGGCTCTTCGCCTCGTCGCTGACCAGCGCCACCGTCTTCAGATATTTGTTGGCGCCCTCCAACCGCGCCGCGCAGTTCATCGCATCGCCGAGCGCGGTGTAGCTGAGCCGTCCCTCGCCGCCGAAATTCCCCACGACCGCGTCGCCATAGTGAAGCCCGACGCGGGTACGGCCCATCCGTTCGCCGGGCTCGTCGTGCCGTTCGGAAAATTCCTGGGTGAAGCGGTTCATCGCCAACAGGGCCCGCGCGGCGCGATCTGCATCGTCGTCACGGGCAATCGGAGCTCCCCAGAAGGCGACGACCGCGTCGCCGACGAACTTGTCGATCGTTCCGCCCTGGTCGAGGACGATGTCGCACATGCCGTCGAGGTAGGCGTTGAGGATGGTCGCGACGCGGTCCGGCGGCAGGCGGTGGCTCATCACCGTAAAGCCCTCGATGTCGGTGAACAAAGTGTAGATGGCGCGTTTCTCCCCGGTCAGTGAGAGCTTGGCCGGATCGCGCAGGATTTCGGCGGCGATGTCGCGCGGGAGGTATTTACCCAGCGCCGATTGCGCGAACCGCCGCTGCTCCGAACCCACCGCGCGCACGGCCGCTCCGGTCGCGGCATAAGCCAGCGTCCATCCGCCGAGCCAGCCGAAGGCGGGAAGGCCATAAGTGTCGATTCCACGCCATTCGAACACGAACGGCGCGCCGGCGAAGAAGACCAGTTGCCCGAGCACCGCCAGCGCGACGACCCAGGGGCGCACATCCAGCATCGCCGTAAACGCTCCGCACAGGACGACGAGGATCGCAAGCGCCCACAGCGACACCGATCCGGCCGGCATCGGCAGCCTCCGGTCGAGCAATTGCGCCAGCATCGACGCGTGCACCTCCAGGCCGCTCATCGTCGGGCCGTCGACGCGGGTCGAGGGTATTTCGAACTGGTCGCGGTCCGGCAGGTCGCCGCCGATCAGGACAATCTTGCCCCTGACCTGCTCGGTCATCATCGGCGCGGTCGCCGGGTCCGCGAAGAGGTCGATTGGCAATTTGGAAAAGACCGGCCGCTCCGGATTGGCCGGAACCCTGAAATCGATGCTTCCGCGATAATTGAAATTCGTCGGGATGTCGGACAGCGCGAGCGGCAGGAAGGGCGGGAGGTCGGACGGAAGCGTGGGCCAGCTTCGCAGCACATTGTCGCCATCGGTTTCGACGCGAATGGACGTCTGCCTCACCTGGCTGCCGGCCAGTTGGCGCGACCAATTGTCCATGAAATCCTGCTGCCATTGCTCGATATCGGCCGTCGCATATTTGCGGTTGGCGTAGGCCAGCCACACCGGCGTTTTCATCGCCTTCATCGCCGCCATGATCTGCGGATCCTCGGGCTGCGGCTGGTCGATCAAGATGTCGATGCCGATCGCCTTGGCGCCCATCGCATCGAGATTGGTCAGCGCGCGGGCGAGGATTGCCCGGTCGAGCGGCGAGCGCTTCGCCGTGTTGCGCAACGTGTCCTGGGTGTAGGGAATGAGCAGGATGCGCGGGTCCTGTTCGACGGCGTTTCGCCGCTCGCCCACCGCCTGGCGCAAATCGAACAACGCCCGCTCGGCATCGGTCGCGATCGGGATGGTCTGGCGCGGTTCGCCGGCGCGCGGCGGGAAATGCCATTCGGCATCCGGGCCGACGCTGATCGGCGCTTCCCAGCTGAAGCGAGCGAACAGGATCGCCCAGAAAATGATGAAGGCGGTCGCGGCCAGGCGGGCGACCGGGACCCGTTTCAGATCACGAAGGACGCCCTCGACCGTCGGCCGCTCGTCCGCCTCAAGCGGATCGGAGGCGGCCGCCCAACGGCGTTGCGGCTGATCCACGCTCAGCGATTTTCCCAAGGCACGATGTATCGCAACGCCCTGACCCCCGTCGGCTTTGCCCGCGGCGGCGACTCGACTCACGCCCCACGGTTAACTTCCCGATAAATATTTTTGGACGCCCGGGCGAGTCAGAGACGAGCGGAGAGTGCCTGGCTCCAGGCGAGTTCGGCCAGCGGCTCGGTCAGTGCGGCCGTCGCTTCGGCATGGGCGGACGAGGCGTTGCCCCTGGCGAGACGCCCGCGAATGCCGTGGAGGATTGCGGCGATGCGGAACATGACGAACACGACGAGATAGTCGAGGTGGGGCAGGGCGGCGCGCCCGGTCCGCCGGCAATAAGCGGCGACATATTCCTCTTCTGTCGGAATTCCGAGGTCGGCGAAATCCAGGCCGTCGAGCCCGGTGAACATGCCGGACGGCATCCGGTACATCATCAAATGATAGACGAAATCGGCGGCCGGATCGCCGAGCGTGGACAGTTCCCAGTCGAGCACCGCCAGAACCTCGGCGCGGTCCGGCGCGAAAATCATATTGTCGCAACGATAGTCGCCGTGGACCACGCGTGAATCGCCGCTGTCGGGCGGGAGGTTGTCCTTCAACCAGGCGCTGACCCGGTCCATCGCGGGGACGCGGCCCGCCTCGACATCGCCCTCATATTGTTTCGACCAGCGCGCCACCTGCCGCTCGACGAAACCGGTAGCCCGGCCGTAATCGCCGAGCCCGATCGCATCGGGATCGAAGCTGTGCAGCCGCGCAATCGTCGCGTTCATTGCGTCGAAATGGGCGGCGCGATCTTCGCGCGACATGTCGGGGAAAGAGGCGTCCCAGACGATCCGCCCCTCGACCATGTCCATGACGAAGAATGGCGTGCCGATGACGTTCTCGTCCTCACACAGGCCGTGGATATGGGGCACGGGAAAGCCCTGCTTGCCGAGGGCGCTTATCACCCGCGCTTCACGATCCACCGCATGGGCGCCGGGGAGCAGCTTTCCGGGCGGCTTGCGCCGCAGGACGAAACTGCGGGACGGCGTATCGAGTCGGTAGGTCGGGTTGGACTGACCGCCCTTGAACTGGCTGACGGTCAGCGGGCCCGAGAAGCCCACGACATTGTCGGCCATCCAGCGTTCGAGCGCCGCGACATCGAAGCGCAGCCGCTCGGATACGTCGCGCGTCCCGCTGTTCGCCTCGGTTCGGTCCATTTTCGTCGTGTCGGTCAAGTCGCGGCGGGAAACAAGACGGCGTGCGGTAGGTTTGAGGTTCATGCCCCGCCTCATCCACCTCTCCGACCTCCATTTCGGCGCCCACGATCCAAAGCTGGTCGAGGCCGTCGAGCGGCGCGTCGACGATGCAAAACCCGACCTGGTCGTTATCTCCGGCGACTTCACCCAGCGCGCCCGGACCGAGCAATTCGAGGAGGCCTGCCGGTTCCTGGAGAGGCTCAAGCAAGCCGGGCATGAGGT
>CAMPIY010000095.1 GCA_946886645.1 uncultured Sphingomonas sp. | reverse complement strand
GCATCCGGTCGATCGCCTCGTTCACCGAGCTTTCCTTCTCGATGTAGGTGTCGGTCCGGGGCACGTAGGCCTCGGGCTGGTAATAGTCGTAGTAGCTGACGAAATATTCGACGGCGTTGTCGGGGAAGAAACTCTTGAACTCGCCATAGAGCTGGGCGGCGAGGATCTTGTTCGGCGCCAGCACCAGCGCCGGCCGCTGCGTCGCCTCGATCACCTGCGCCATCGTATAGGTCTTGCCTGAGCCGGTGACGCCCAGCAGCACCTGGTTCACCTCGCCATTTTCTCGGATGCCCTCGACCAGCTCCTTGATCGCGGTCGGCTGGTCGCCGGCAGGGCTATAGTCGGATTTCAGGACGAACCGCTTGCCCCCCTCCGCCTTGTCGGGCCGCGCCGGGCGATGCGGAACGAAGGTGTCCCCGGTCTCGGGCTCGGCGAGCGAGGTGCGGATCTGAATGGCCATGCGGGGAATATGGGGACGCGGAGCGCGTCGGGCAATTCGGTTGTGGCAAGGCTTACCAAAGGGGCCGCGTGGGCCTGCGGCGTTCCCTTTTCACCTCACCCTTGATCACATGTGACTTGAGCTTGTGCCTGATAATCTCGGCTCCCTTGACGCTCATGCAGACCAGCCGCACGCCACCCGCCGGCAGCTGTTCAATCGTCGAGACGCCGACCCGCTCGGTCAGGCAGCGGGAAACAACGTCGGCTTCCCGCATGGAAAGGTGGATGGCACGGGTCACCGGGGATCTGCCCGCTTGGCGGCGGCAAGAGCGTCGCGCGCATTGGTGTAGCGATAACCGCCCCATAGGAAGACCTGCAATGGAACGGTCACGATGCCGTATTTTTCCAGCTCGGTTTTCGAGACCCAGTCCTTCTGTGCTGCTGCCATGATGAAATTTCCTTGAAACGAGCAAAATGGAAGCCGCATGCTGCGGTGTGTCTCCTAGGCCGCGCGCCTGATGATCTTGACCAGGTCGGACCGGATTTTCCTGCCTATGAGGTGGGCATCGACGTTGAAATATCCCTCCCTTTTCAGCTGTGACCTGATCTCTTCGACGTTTGCCGAATGCCCAGCCAGCTCGAAGGCGCGTTCGATGATGCCTACATGCCGGCCTATCATCTGCGTTCACTCAGCGGGTCGATCCGCCGTGCGTCGGTGTCGAAAAACTCGGCGACGGCAGCCAAGGCCAAGGAACCCCGCGACGTCGAGGCCCGCCTGGCCAACCGACGGCACGAAGCCGCCTGCTCCCTCAAGCCATCAGCGGTCTCTCTGGCGGTCAGCTCCGGAATCACAAGACCGCTTCTCGCCGGTTCTGCAGCTTCGCTTGCGCGATTTTCGCCGCATAGCCTTTGGCCAGGTCGCGGTGCGCCAGACGCGAGCAACCGCAGGCGGCATTCTCGGACATGTGGAGGGAGACAGAATATCTCTGCAAGAGATAGTTGAGATCCATAAATATGCTCCATGCTGGAAAGCGGGAGCACAAAAAACGTCTCTCGGTTGCGCGGTTGCTTAAGAAAAATATCGTGCAATAATTTGTTATAACACGGCCAGGGATTTTATCCTAATTGAAGATTTGTTCCGAGCGTGACTTACAATTTGGAATTTTTCTGCTATATATCTCAACGCTACTAGTCGCAATTTGACGGTTTTTGGCGCTTTGCGGCTCCTCTCTCCTTCTACAAGCTGCTCTTGGCATTCGGGAACCCGATGTCCGGATTCCCATCAGAAGGAAAAGTGAAATGCCGATCGGCACCGTAAAATTCTTTAACGACACCAAGGGCTTTGGTTTCATCCAGCCCGAAGACGGCACACCCGACGCCTTCGTCCACATCAGCGCCGTCGAACGCGCGGGCATGCGGACGCTCGGCCAGGGCCAGCGGCTATCGTACGAGCTGCAGCAGGATCGCCCGGGCAAGATGAGCGCCGGCAACCTGAAGCTTGAAGAGCAGGCTGCGCCAGAAGCGCAGTAAGACGGCTTCCCTTGGCGAATTACAACACACTGCAATTCTATCTCGACCGCGCCGGTCAGGCGCGCGAGGACGCCGAGGTGGCGACATTGTCCCATGTCCGGGACCGTTGCCTGAGGTCGGAGGCCGCCTGGACCCAATTGGCGGAACGGGCGGCCGCCACCGAACTCAAGCGGCAACAGCATCAAGCATTGAAGGCGGCCGAGCCGCCCACAGGAAAATGACAATCATCAAGAAATCGAAACAAGTCATCGCGCGGGTACGCCGCCTGGCCGAGCCGAAGCCGGCATCATTGCCGGCCCGCGACCCCGTGGCGTTCGCCGCGGCCCTGCAAATCCTCGGCTGACACAAGCCCCCGCTTCCGCCTTGCATCGCCTGCTCATCCCCATATGGTGGCGGCAGGCTTTGCGCCCGCTGGCGAGGGGCCGGACAGGGGGCTGCCACATGAATAAATATCTGCCGATCGTGCCGCTGCTTTTCCTCGCGGCGTGCGACAATTCGCCGAAGGTCGAGGCGGAGAATGCCAGCATCGAGGAGGTCGCGGGGAAGGTTCGGGAGGCCAATGGCGGCAGCGCGATGGTCGTCAATCCGGGCCAGTGGTTATCATCGGTCGAGCTGGAATCGGTCGAGGTTCCGGGCATGCCGCCCGAATTCGCGGCGCAGATGAAGAAAACGATGGCCAGGGTCGCGACCGGCCACAAGACCTGCCTGACCAAGGAACAGGCGATGAAACCCAAGGAGGATTTCTTCGCCGGGGCCAGCAGCAATTGCCGCTACGACAAGTTCAGCATGGACGGCGGCAAGATGACCGGCACCATGCGCTGCACCAGCCCGCAGGAGGGCGGGACGCAGCTGATCGACTTCAACGGCACCTACTCGCCGGACAGCTACGAGATGCGGATGGCCTCTTCCGTGGAAAATGCATCGCCGTCCGGGCCGATGAAGATGGTGATGCGCGTGTCATCGAAGCGCACCGGCGAATGCGACGGAAGCGAGATGAAGGTCGCAACCAACTGATTTGAACAGGGAGGGGAAGATATGCGTGGCATGAAATGGGCGCCGGTGATCGGCGCGGCGATGATGCTGGCGGCGTGCGGCGGCGAGAAGCCTGACCCGGCCAAGGAAGAGGCCGCCGATGCGCTGAAGCCCGGCCTTTACGAGCTGACATCAGAAGTGACCGGCCTGTCCTCGACGGACAAGACGACCCCCGCCACCAAGGCCAAGGAAGGCGACAAGATGGTGGTCAAGGCCTGCGTCGCTGCGGACGGCAAGCCCGCGCCGGAACTGTTTGCCGAAGATGCGGCCGACAAGTGCGAGATGAAGAACAGCTACATCCATTACGGCCGCATCAGCGCGCAGATGAGCTGCAAGCGCGAAAGCAAGCGCGGCGAAGTGATGCCGGCGATGATGGGCAGCTTCAAGGCGGACAGCTTCGAAGGCGACATCACCTCGCTGACCTATTTCATCGAGGACGGCGACTATCGAATGACCCGCAAGGTCAGCGCCAAGCGCGTCGGCGATTGCCCCGCGGGTGGGGCCGCGGAGCCGGCGAAGGCTAGCTAAGGTCGACCTCACCCTCTCGCTCCCCGGATCAAGTCCGGGGCGCTCATCCCTCTCCCAGGGGAGAGGGAAGGAGGCGCGGAGTGCCGGAAGGGTGAGGATGACGGCTTGTGCGGCCATTTGTTCCTGCTATGTTCGCTATTCGACATAAGCAGGAGACTCGGGAAATGATCGGCTACGTAACCCTCGGCAGCGACAATATGCCCCGTGCGCGTGCATTCTATGACGAGCTGCTCGGTAGCACGATCGGCTCGAAGCGGATCATGGAGTTCGGCGACGACATGGGCGGCTTCACCATGTGGGGCAGCGGCTTCGACAAGCCGGGCCTGGCGGTGACCAATCCCTACAACCAGCAGCCTGCGGTGGCCGGCAACGGAAACATGGCCGCCATCGCCGCGGGATCGCGCGCCAATGTCGACAAGCTCCACGCCAAGGCGCTGGAGTTGGGCGGCACGTGCGAAGGCCCTCCGGGCGTTCGCGGCGAGGAAGGGCCGGATGCCTTCTACGGCGCCTATTTTCGCGATCTGGACGGCAACAAGCTCGCCGCCTTCTGCATCGGACCGGCGGATTAATCCCACTAGCTCCTCCCTGTCCTCGCGAAAGCGGGGATGGGGAGGAGCGTTAGGGCTTCCCAGTCATTGATACGCTTCGATGGAAGCGGCGACGATCATCAATCGCGGCAAGGCGAACGGGGCTGCGGTCGAGCAAGTGTTGCGCTCCGCCGGGATCGAAGGGCCGGTCGAGGCGGTCGAGGGTAAGCGCATTGCGGCTCGAGCGAAGCAACTGGTCGAGCAGGGTGCAAAGCGGATCATCGTCGGCGGCGGTGACGGAAGCGTCGGCGCCGCCGCGCAAGCCGTGGCGGGGTCGAGCGTGGCGCTCGGCATCCTGCCGCTGGGAACGCTCAACCATTTCGCCCGCGATCTCGGCATCCCGTTCGAGCTGGACCAGGCGGCGGCGCTGATTGCCGAGGGTCACATCCGCGCGGTCGACGTTGCCGAGGTCAACGGCCGGACCTTCGTCAACAACAGCGCGATCGGTCTCTATCCGTTGATGGTCGTCGACCGCGAAAGCCAGCAGCACCGGCTCGGCCGGTCGAAGCGGCTGGCGATGCTGGTCGCATCCTTCCGCACCCTGGCGCGCTTCCACGATCATCGCCTGATCCTGACCACGGGCGAAGGCCGGTCCAGCGTCGACACGCCCCTGCTCTTCGTCGGCAACAATGATTACGAGCTCGCGCTGCCCGCCGCCGGGCGCCGCGAGGCGCTCGACGACGGGAAGCTGTGCATCCTCGTGATGCGCAAGAAGGGCGTGCCCGGCTTCCTCGCCGCGACCTTCCGCGCGCTGGCTGGATGGACGCGGCGTGACGACATGGTGACGATGGACGGCCTGACGCATTTATGCGTCGAGACTGGCCGCCGCCATCTCACCGTGTCGATCGACGGCGAAACCGTGGAGATGGCGCCGCCGCTCGATTACCGAATCCGCCCCGGCGCGCTCCGCGTCCATGCGCCTGAGACGAAACGGACGCAGAGAAGCGGCCCCTCGAAGAGCTAGTCGAACAGCTCTTCGAGGAAGCTTTTCCGGCGCTTCTTATGGTAGCGCGGATCGTGGCCGTGGCCGGACCCGCCCCAAGGCTGTTGGTAGCCCTGCGGTGCCGGCATCTGTTGCTGCGGCGGCGCGCTTGCGCCTGCGCTTCGCTCGATGATCTTGTCGAGCTCTCCGCGGTCGAGCCACACGCCCCGGCAGCTTTGGCAATAATCGATCTCGATTCCCTGCCGCTCCGACATGGTCAGCGGCGTCTTGCAGGTTGGGCAAAGCATGTCAGCCACCCACCTTTCGGCGGCTCAGGCGATGAAGCCGGTCCTTCACGGCCAGCTTCAGCTTCTTGAGCTGCTGCATCCTGAACACATCGGGAAAGCGCCGGCGCTGCTCTGTACGCAGCGCATCGTCGATCCTGGCATGACGTTCCATCAACAGGAACATACTCATCGTCACTACACTTCTCCTCTTCAAACCGAAGTTCGATCGGAGGCTTCCGTGCTGTGCTTTGGAGAGGTTTGAACCGTCCTCGCATCGCACCGGAATCTTCCGATGCGGTCCGACATCACGAGCGCTTGAGAAGCGCCCGCCAGAGGGGCCCGGTCCGCACCAGGGACAATGGGCGTCATGGATAGGGGTTTCAAGTGCAGACCGGCCCGCCGCCGGCTCGGCCCAGCCCGTGGCCGGGCGGACACATCATACTCTGGGAACCCAAAAAATTTAACGCGGTGTCAATTTTATATCTTGCGTCCCGCGCGCGTTTGGCCACTATATATCGTGTTCCAAGGGGGAGCCTGCTCAATCTATTGTGGTTGAGGCGGAAGATGCTTATCTTCCGTCACAGGCCCACTCATGCCCTGTGGATATCGGGGAATGGGCCAAGAAAAGCCCCCGGCGGACAGGATTTTAGGCTAGTCTCGGCGCCATGGCACCGAGTCGAACAGAAACAGAACAAGCCGTCGCAGAACGGCCAGTAGGACGGGGAATGACGATGGATTTTGCAACTTCGAGCGATGTAGGCTCCGACGACGTTTCGGTCACCGAGACCAAGCGTGACAGCAAGACCGTCGACGCCAAGAAGTTCGACGTCAAAACCGACTCGAGCCGCGACGCGTTGCTGACCGAATTCGGCAAGGAAACGCTGCGCGACCGCTACCTACTGCCTGGCGAGGAATATCAGGACCTCTTCGCGCGCGTCGCCTCGGCCTATGCGGACGATGCCGGCCATGCCCAGCGCGTCTATGACTATATTTCGAAGCTGTGGTTCATGCCGGCGACGCCCGTGCTGTCGAACGGCGGAACGGGCCGCGGCCTGCCGATCAGCTGCTATCTGAACAGCGTCGACGACAGCCTGGACGGAATCGTCAACACTTGGAACGAGAATGTCTGGCTGGCCTCCAAGGGCGGCGGCATCGGCACCTATTGGGGCGCGGTGCGCGGCATCGGCGAACCGGTCGGCCTTAACGGCAAGACCAGCGGCATCATCCCCTTCGTTCGCGTGATGGACAGCCTCACGCTCGCCATTTCGCAAGGCTCGCTACGGCGCGGCTCGGCGGCCTGCTACCTCGACGTCTCGCACCCGGAGATCGAGGAGTTCCTGGAGATCCGCA
>CAMPIY010000094.1 GCA_946886645.1 uncultured Sphingomonas sp. | reverse complement strand
CGCCGATGTGGAGCTTCGCAAGCATCCGGATTGCGCGGCGCGGCTGCCCGCCGGAATCCCTCCCGAACAGACGAATATGTGAGCCGCTTTCCTTACGGAGAAAAGCGCGGCAGGGAGGCCAGGATGACCGACGACCATCTCTATCGCCGCGGGGTTGGCGTGATGCTGATCAACGACCGGAAGCTCGTCTGGGTCGGGCGGCGGATCGACAATCGCGACGAGGCCTGGCAAATGCCGCAGGGCGGGCTCGACAAGGGCGAGGATAGCTGGGCCGGGGCGCTTCGCGAGCTGGAGGAGGAGACGGGGATCAAGCCGAAGCTGGTCGAGCAGATCGCCTGCCATCCGCAGCAGCTTCGCTATGACATTCCCGACGCCATTGCCTCGCGGCTATGGGGCGGGAAATGGAAGGGCCAGCTTCAGGATTGGTACCTTGCGCGGTTCCTGGGGAGCGACGATGACATCGACATCGCCACCAAGGACCCCGAATTTTCCCACTGGCAGTGGGTCGAGCCGCATTTGCTCCCCGAACTGATCGTGCCGTTCAAGCGCGAGATGTATCGCGCGATCGTCGAGGGGTTTGCCGAATATCTCTAACGCCGCTGGTCCGCGGTGAAGAAGCCGATGCCGCCACCGACAAGCGCGCCGACAATCGGCCCGATGAAGGGCAGCGGGATGGCCACGACCGCACCGATGGCGGCCGCAATCGCGGTCCGTTTCGCGACTGGGTTTTCAAGCATCGCTAACACTCCTTTGTCATGTGTATTGTGAAAGTAATACAGCATTTGCACATCTACAAGGTGGCTGGCTTTGACGGTCTCCCGGCGTCGGGCTAGAGCCTGCCGCCATGGAGGGGCTGAGCGCGACCGAACGGACCTGTGTCGAACAAGCGATGGCGGCGGATATGCTGCGCCAGGTCGAGGCCTGGTCGGTGATCAACTCCGGATCGCGCAACCTTAACGGTCTGGAAGCGATGATCGGGGAGCTTTCGGGCGCCTTCTCCGACCTGCCCGGCGAAATCCGGTTCGAGGAGGCGGCGCCGGTCGAGGCCATCGATGCGGCGGGCAAGCCGTACCAGGTTCCGCATGGCCGCAACCTTCACCTTACCGTCCGGCCGATGGCGCCGGTGCAGCTGCTCTTCACCGGCCATATGGACACGGTGTTCGGCACGGATCACCCATTCCAGTCGCTGACGTGGCTGGAACCTGGCAAGGTTCTGAACGGCCCCGGCGTGGCGGACATGAAGGGCGGGATCGCTATCATGCTGGCCGCGTTGAACGCGGTCGAGGACACGCCGCTGGCCGGGCGCATCGGCTATGAGGTGGTGATCAACAGCGACGAGGAAGTCGGCTCGCTTGGCTCGGCCGATCTCATTGCGCGGGCTGCGAAAGGCAAACGCGCTGCGCTGACCTATGAGCCTGCTGCCAATGCCGACGGAACGCTGGCCGGAGCGAGGCCGGGAAGCGGCAATTTCGCCTTCACGATTAAAGGCAGGTCGGCGCACGCCGGGCGCAATCCCGAAGACGGGCGCAATGCGGTCATTGCTGCGTCCGACCTCGCGCTTCGGCTGAAGGCAGGCCTCTACGATGGCCTGTCCGTCAACCCTTCGAAGATTGACGGCGGGAGCCCGACCAATGTCGTTCCCGACCTTGCGATCCTGCGGGTCAACATGCGGCCGCGGACGCTGGAAGACCAGGCGCGCGGGCAAGCCCTGATCGACACGACCGTCGCCGCAGTAGCTAAAGAACATGACGTGCAAATCCATGTCCATGGCCATTTCGCGCGTCCGCCCAAGCCGATGACGCCGGCGCTTGAGCAATTGTTCGGCGTGGTGAAGAAGGCCGGCGCCGACCTTGGCCAGGCCATCGGCTGGCAATCGACCGGCGGTGTGTGTGACGGCAACAATATCGCCGCCTGCGGCGTGCCCGTGATCGATACGATGGGCGTTCGCGGCGGGCTCATTCATTCGATGGAGGAATATCTGATCGTCGACAGCCTTGCCGAGCGCGCCGCGCTGTCGGCGCTGACCATCCTGCGATTGGCGGAGGGCCAATGAGCTTCCGGATTCGGGCCGCGCTGCCCAAGGACATCAAGCCGCTCTACGACCTCGCCAAGCTGACCGGCGGCGGGTTCACGAACCTGCCGGCCGAGCGGCCGACGCTGGAAGCGAAGCTGGAGCGGTCGGAGGCGGGCTTCAGCCGCAAGGGCGAAAGCCCGGCGGACGACCTTTATGTCTTCATGCTGGAGAATGTGGAGACCGGGCAGATCCGCGGCACCTGCCAGGTGTTTGGGCAAGTCGGCAACGACCGGCCATTTTACAGTTACCTCATCTCCACCCTCACCCAGAAGAGCGAGGAGCTGGGCCGGATCTTCCGCAACCAGGCGCTGACGCTCTGCACCGATCTCGAAGGGTCGAGCGAGGTCGGCGGGCTGTTCCTGCATCCGCATGAGCGGGCGGGCGGACTCGGGATGCTGCTCGCGCGATCGCGCTACCTGTTCATCAAGCAGCATCGGCCGCGGTTCGGCGAGTTGGTGCTGGCGGAGCTTCGCGGCGTGCTGGACCAGGGCGGCCATTCGCCATTCTGGGACGCGATCGGCGGGCGTTTCTTCGGAATGACCTTCCCGGAAGCGGACGAGTTCAACGCGGTGCATGGCACGCAATTCATCGCCGACCTTTTCCCCAAGACGCCGATCTACATCGCCATGCTCCCCGAGAGCGCGCGGACCGTGATTGGCCAGCCGCACCCGACCGGGCGCGCAGCGCTTAAGATGCTGGAGAATGAGGGGTTCGACTGGGACAGCTATGTCGACATTTTCGACGGAGGTCCGACGGTCACGGCGCGGACCGACAAGATCAAGACGGTCATGGAGGCCGAATGGCTTCGGGTCGCCGGCGCCAACGAGAATGGCGGCGCAACGATGATGGTCGCCTCCGGCGTCTATCATGACTTCATCACCTGCTATGCCCAGGGCAAGCGGACCGATAGCGGCGAGCTGCTGATCGACGCCAAGGCGATGGACATGCTCAATATCGGGCCGGGCGACCGGGTGCTGGCCGTCCCCAGATGATGCGGGAAATCAACTTCGACGGGATCATCGGACCGAGCCATAATTATGCCGGGCTGAGCCTCGGCAACCTCGCCTCGACCAGTCACGCCGGCGACGTTTCGCAACCCCGGGCGGCCGCGCTTCAAGGCCTCGACAAGATGCGGGCGAACATCGGGCTCGGCCTGGTGCAGGGGATATTCGTGCCGCAGCCGAGGCCGGCACGGACGTGGCTGGCGGAGCTGGGGGCCGACATCGAAACCGCCGATCATGCGCTGGCGGCCAACGCGATGAGCGCCTCGGCGATGTGGGCGGCCAATGCGGCAACCGTCAGCCCGTCACCCGACACGGCCGACGGCAAGTGTCACCTGACCGTGGCGAATTTGAAAACGATGCCCCACCGAAGCCATGAATGGACGGCGACGCTGGCGCAGCTGGAGCTGGCGTTCGGGCATGATGCCTTCGCGGTCCATGGCCCGGTCCCGACAGCTTTCGGCGACGAAGGCGCGGCCAATCATATGCGTCTGGCCCCATCGCATGGCGAAGCGGGCATCGAAGTCTTCGTCTACGGCGTCTCCGGCGGACCCTTCCCCGCCCGCCAGCATGTCGAAGCGTCGAGGGCGATCGCACGGCTGCATCGCCTGGACCCGGCGCGGACGATCTTCGCGGCACAGAGCGAGGAAGCGATTGCGGCCGGGGCCTTCCACAACGATGTCGTCGCGGTCGCCAACGGGCCGGTGCTGTTCGCGCACGAGAAAGCGTTCGTCGATCGCGATGCGCTGGTCGGACAGCTTGCCGCGAAGGTCGAGGGGTTCGAGTTGGTCGAGGTGCCGGACGCGGAGGTTCCGCTGGCCGATGCGGTGAAAAGCTATTTGTTCAACGCCCAGCTGGTCACGCCGCCCGATGGTGCGATGACATTGGTCGCTCCGACCGAATGCCGCGACACGCCGTCGGTCGCCGGCTGGATCGAGCGGCACCTTGCCTCGAACGGGGCGATCCGCCGCGTCGAGTTCGTCGATGTACGACAGTCGATGGCCAATGGCGGCGGCCCGGCCTGCCTGCGGCTGCGCGTCGCCTGCGATCCCGAAACGGTCGACCCGCGATTCCTCGTCGACGAGGCAAAGCTGGACCGGCTGGCGCACGTCATCGGCCGGTACTGGCCGGAGCAAATTTCCGGCAGCGATATCCAAAGCCCGTCCCTGATCCGCGATGTCGAGGCCGCGCGACTGTCCCTGCTCGACACACTCGGTCTTGCCGGACTCGCGTCCCGTTAATTTTCGTTTTACCAATCGTCTTAAGCCGGGAATGGCGGAACTCCGTCACCGGCCCGCCGTTTGCTTAACGATTGGTACCGATGCTCAAACGTTTCGCCAGACTCTTCACAATCAAGACGCGCCTCGAGGCGTTCCTGGTGACTTATGCCATCGCCGTCGGCGCGGTGGAGCGCGGCTTCCACTATATGCAGAACTACCCAGGCAATGGCGGCGTGATTTTGGCGGTCGCCTGTCTTGGCGTCCCTTTCATCGCCGGCGCGAAGCTGATCGACAGCGTCAAGCCTGCCGAACTGGCCCCCGCCGCACCGAAGCTACCGGCGCGGCGTCACGTCTCGCCAAGGTCGGTCAGTCGTAGTCGACCCAGAGCGCACCGGTCGGTCCACGGTTCAGGGTCACCGTCGTCACATCGCACAGATTGACCCCGGTAAAGGTGGCCGTCGTCCCGTCGGCCAGCTTCGCCTGGACGTCGAACGCACAATCGGGGTTGGCGAACGCCACAGCCACGCGCGACCCCGTTGCCGGGCTTCCGCCGAGGGGTTGCCACGACGCGGTTCCGACGCGCCGGATCATCAGCGAGGAAATGTTGGCGCCAGTCTTGTTGACCAAGGTGAAGTTGCCCGCACCGATTAGCGCGTGGGCCGGTGTCGAGGCGATCGCCAGGGCGAGCAACGGGGCGATGAAACGTTTCATGACTACAACATAATGCAAATGGCCGGATGCTTCAAAGGGGTGGCGCGCGCCCGCCCCGCTCGTCGGACGCGCGCCGTCCGTACCCGCGGCTAGGCCGCGAAGGCCGTGGGCTCCGGCGGGCGCGAGCGACGAACGATGATCGCCTCGGCCGGCTGGCGGTAACTTTCCGACAAGGGGAGTGCCGTCGCGCAAAAACCGCACTCGGCCAGCGTGCGGCCGACATACCAGTGGGTCCGTCCGCAGCCGGGGCAGTGGTTGACCTCATTCTCGCGATAAACGGCATGGTAGCCTCGCGCGGCGGGGTCGAATGCCGTTGTCACCGAACTCAACATGATCGTTCCTCCAATCAGGTCTGAACGAGCGACGAGTCGTTAGGTTTCAACGATAAGCCGATTCGGGAAACCTGTCACTGGCTTGCCACGCTCCTGTCCCGGTGAGGGACGGGCAATTTCCCCTGTGGATATTAACCATCACTTTACTTTTTGCGCGCACCTTCGTTCGCGCCGAACGATGTTTGGGGGAGTAGGACGGCATGGAGTCAAACCAGCGTTTTTACCTGCGGAGGGCCGCTGAAGAGCGGACCGCAGCTCATCGCGCTGTGACTCCCCAAGCCCGCGAATGGCATCAGAAACTGGCGATGGATTTCGCCCGCCGCGCGGTGGAGAGCGGTGCGGTCGCCGTTACGGCCTGAGCGTCCGACTCCGGGCCCAAATCGGGCGGCTTTCCTTGACGATTAATCCAATCCCCGGACGATTCCGCCCCAGCTTCTTCCAGCTTTCATTTTAAGCCACTGATATAGTTGGAAAAGCACATTCTGCTCAAAAATTGCATTAAGCAACTCGTCTCCGCCTAGCGTCCCGAATTTAACTCTGTTAAATAATTCGGGTTCGTCACGACTGACTAACGGGGGCTACCATGATCAAACGCACCTGCCTTGCCTTACTGGCCAGCAGCATGATCGCGACGCCGGCCCTGGCGCGCGACAAGACACTTTACCTGGGCATCGAAGCCGGCGCCCTTTGGGCCAAGGACGTCAATCTCGACGCCACTCCCGATCCCTTCGATATCGATGGGAGCGTCGACGACTTCATCAGCATCGACCACAAGATGGGCTACGATATCGACGCCATCTTTGGATATGATGGCGGCATGTTCCGTGCCGAGCTCGAGCTCGGCTACAAACGCGCCAGCCACGACGAGTACGGGGTCCGGATTCCTGATTTCGAACTGGATGAGTTCACGCCACCGGAATCCTTCGATGCCGACGGCAGCACCCGCTACCTTTCGATCATGACCAACCTGCTGCTCGACGTCGGCAATGAGGACGGCATCAGCTTTTACGCAGGGCCGGGCATTGGCTTCGCATGGGGCAAATACAAGATTCGTTCGGACGATCCCGATCTGGGCAGCGGCACGCTGTTCAGCTTCACGGATGGTGGCGTCGCCCTCCAGGGCATCGCCGGCGTACGCTACGCGGTCTCGCCCAACATCGATGTCGGCCTGAAATATCGCTATTTCCGGTCGAGCCGCGTCAAACATGATTTTGACGACGACGAGGTTGAGGGCGATAGCTTCCAGCTGCGCGGCGGCCGGTTCAAATCCCACTCGCTGCTGGCGACTCTGACCTACAACTTCGCGTCGGCTCCGCCGCCTCCTCCACCTCCGCCGCC
>CAMPIY010000093.1 GCA_946886645.1 uncultured Sphingomonas sp. | reverse complement strand
AGGCCGCCTGGGTGAGCCCGTAATCCGCACCGCCGTCAGCCAGGCGATGAAGATCTTGGGTAAGCAGTTCGTATTCGGTCGAACGATCGACGAAGCGCTGAAACGCGCCGCTCCGGAGCAGGCGAAGGGCTGGAGCCACAGCTTCGACATGCTTGGCGAAGCGGCAAAGACCTATCCGGATGCCGCCCGCTACGCCACGGCCTATGCCGGGGCTCTCGATACGATCGCGAGGACCGCGAAAAGCGGCTTCCGCAAGGCTCCCGGCATCTCGGTCAAGCTGTCGGCCCTCCATCCGCGCTACGAATGGAGCCACGCCGAGGAGGCGAAGGCCGCGATCCTTCCCGTGGCGCGCGAGCTGGCCCTGAAGGCGGCGAAGGCCGACGTGCACTTCACCATCGACGCCGAGGAAGCCGACCGGCTCGAACTGTCGATGGATATCATCGAGGCGCTCGTGGCCGACGACACGCTATTCGCCAATGGCTGGGGCGGTTTCGGGCTCGCCATCCAGGCTTATTCGAAACGTGCATTGCCGCTGGTCGACTGGACCGTAGAATTGGCTCGCAAGCACAAACGCCAATTGATGGTTCGCCTGGTGAAAGGCGCCTACTGGGACAGCGAGATCAAGGTCGCACAAGTCGCCGGCCTCACCGATTACCCGGTCTTCACCTGCAAGGTTGCGACCGACGTTTCTTACCTCGCCTGCGCCAAGCGGCTGCTCGCTGCCGGCGATTGCATCTATCCCGCCTTCGCCACCCATAACGCCAACACAATCGGCGCGGTGAAGGCGTTGGCCGGCAAGACTCCTTTCGAGTTCCAGCGCCTCCACGGAATGGGCGAGGGGCTGTACGAGGAGCTGGCCAAATTGGAGCGGGGCATCGGCGATGAGCCAACCCCGGTCCGCATTTATGCGCCGGTCGGAAGCCACAAGGAGCTGCTCGCCTACCTCGTCCGCCGGCTGCTCGAGAACGGTGCTAACTCCAGCTTCGTCAATCGCATTGCTGACGACGAAATACCGGTCGACGATCTTGTTCGCGATCCCGTTGCCGAGCTTGAAACGCTGCAGCCCAAGCGCAACCCGTCGATCCCGTTGCCCAATGCGATCTTTGGCATTGCTCGTTTGAATAGCGCTGGTGTCGATCTCAGCGACCCGCTGGTCCGCGA
Organism: uncultured Sphingomonas sp.; assembly: GCA_946886645.1. The sequence continues at coordinate 5,531 of CAMPIY010000093.1, read as the reverse complement.
CCCCCTGCTTGCGACATTGAAAAAGCTGGAGGCCAAGCGCTGGTCCGCAGCGCCGACCGGCGGAGGGAAGGGCGATAAGGGCCAGATTCATTCTCCCACTGACACGTCCAAGGTTGTCGGTGATGTCACTTGGGCGACGGACAAGGATGTCGACCGCATCGTCCGAACCGGGCTGGCCGCGCAGATCGCGTGGGACCAGCGCGGCGCCGAAGCGCGGGCGGCATTGCTCGACCGGGCCGCGGACCTGTTCGAGCAACATCGCGAAGAGCTATTCTCGCTCTGCATTCGCGAAGCGGGCAAGACGCTGCCGGACGCTGTGCTTGAAGTACGCGAGGCGGTCGATTTCCTGCGTTATTACGCCAGTGAGGCGCGTCGGCTGTTCAAGCACGCGACCCAGCTTCCCGGTCCGACCGGCGAGTTGAACGAGCTTCGGCTGCATGGCCGCGGCGTGTTCGTCTGCATTTCGCCGTGGAATTTCCCCCTTGCCATCTTCATCGGCCCGGTCGCGGCTGCCCTTGCGGCGGGGAATACCGCCATTGCCAAGCCGGCCGAGCAGACCCCACTGATCGGCGCGCTAGCGATCGAATTGATGCACAAAGCGGGAATTCCCAAGGACGTAGTCCAGATGGTGCCCGGTGACGGCAAGGTTGGCGCCGCGCTGACCTCGCACCCGCTGATTGGCGGCGTGGCCTTCACCGGCTCGACCGACACGGCGCGCCTCATCAATCGCAGCCTCGCCGAACGTCAGGGCCCGATCGTCCCGCTGATCGCCGAGACAGGCGGCCAGAATGCGATGATCGTCGATAGCTCCGCGCTTCCCGAGCAGGTCACGCGTGACGTCATCGCGTCGTCCTTCCAGAGCGCCGGGCAACGCTGCTCCGCGTTGCGCGTGCTCTTTGTCCAGGACGATGTCGCGGATTCGATGCTGGAAATGATCGGCGGCGCCATGGAAGCGCTGACGGTCGGCGACCCGTCCAACATCACCACCGACGTGGGCCCGGTGATCGACGAGGAAGCGAAGAAGGCGCTGGAGGCGCATATCGCCGACGGCAAGGCCAAGCGGCTCCTTCAGCTCGACCTTCCCGCCATGGCCAGGAACGGCCATTTCGTCCCGCCCACGATGGTTTCGATCAAGCAACTGTCCGACCTGGACCGTGAACATTTCGGCCCCATCCTCCACGTCATTCGCTGGAAATCGGGTGAGCTCGGCAAGGTGATCGAGGCGATCAATGCCACCGGCTACGGGCTGACCCTCGGCCTCCAGAGCCGCATCGACACGACCCGCCAATATGTCGAAGCCAACGCTCGTGTCGGCAACCTTTACGTCAATCGCAACCAGATCGGGGCGGTGGTCGAAAGCCAGCCATTCGGCGGGGAAGGGCTGTCAGGCACCGGACCCAAGGCTGGCGGCCCCCATTATGTTGCCCGCTTCGCCACCGAACGCGTCACCTGCATCGACACCACCGCGGCGGGTGGTAACGCCTCGCTGATGGCCGCGATGGAAGGTTGAAGCGTCTCATGGTGACACAGCGTCAAATGGGCGCTGGACCAAAAGCGAATGGCGGCGTTGATAGGATCGCGGGGTGGTCTTTTCGGAGACATGAACGCACTTCGCCGAAGCGGTCGGGCATGAGCTCGGCCGCTTCGTTCATTTGCGCTGTAGGAAAATGGCTCCCCGAGTTGGATTCGAACCAACGACCAAGTGATTAACAGTCACCTACTCTACCGCTGAGCTATCGGGGAGCGGTCCTTGCGGACGAACGGGCCTATGACGCAGCGAATTGAGATTCGCAAGCTTCAAGTGGCGAATTGCTCCATCGCGATACGTTCGTCGAGCGCATGTTCGGGATCGAATAGCAGGGTCAGCGACCGCGACCGGTCCAGCGCTACATCCACCGTGCACACTTCACGCACCTCGAACTGGTCGGCAACGGCGGAGACCGGGCGCTTGTCAGCCTCAAGGATACGGAGCCGTACCGCCACGTCGTCCGGAAGGATGGCGCCGGACCAGCGGCGCGGGCGGAATGGGCTGATGGACGTCAATGCCAGCATTTTCGCCTGGAGAGGCAGGATCGGCCCATGCGCCGACAGATTATAGGCGGTGGAGCCCGCGGGAGTCGCTACCAGCACGCCGTCCGCGACCAGCTCCGGCATCACCACACGGCCGTTGACACTGATTTCAATCTTGGCGCTCTGGCGCGTCTCGCGGAGCAGCGAGACCTCGTTGATCGCGGGATGGGTCCAGGTTTCATCGCGGATATTAGTGGCTTCCATGATCAAGGGAGCGACCCTGATATGCTTGGCCGCCTCGATCCGTTCAGGCAGACGGTCCATCCGCCATTCGTTCATCAGGAAGCCGAAGGTCCCGCGGTTCATGCCGAACACGGGGCGGGCGTTGCCGTCCTCCAGCATGGTATGGAGCGTCTGGAGCATGAACCCGTCGCCACCTAGCGCGACAAGCGTTTCGGCCTCCTCGGCGTTCGCCCACTGGTAGCGCTTGCGAAGCAGGGCCTCGGCGGCGTTGGCGGCCTCGGTCCCCGAGGCGACCAGCCCGATTCCCCGCGCTGCTAAGTCGCGGTCGGGTGCGGAGTTGGAGCGGCTGGCGACGTTCACCGTGGAGAACATAGGCATTTGGCGGAAAAGCGCCACTGTCCCGAAACGGAGCGGGCGGGAATGGTGACTTGGCCGCCGCGCCCCGCCGCCTCTAAATCGCCTCATGCGAGGGTGGCGTTGGAAATGGATTGGGGGCGAGCGGGCGTCGGACCGAAAGGTGCCGGCGCCCGTTTTGCAACAGCGCGACCGGGCGCTGGAGCAAGCCATTCGCGGCGGCTGCATCGAGCTTCGCTTCCAGCCGCAGATCGAACCCGGAAGCGGGCATGTCACCGGCGTCGAGGCGCTAGCGAGATGGGAAGGGGCGGCCAGCGCGGAGGAAATGTTTGCCCGGGCCGACGCGGCGGGGCTTTCCGAGCGGCTGTCCCGCGCAATCCAGCGCAAGGCCTTGCGTGCAGCCGCGAATTGGCGCGGGCCGCTGTCGAACCTGCCGCTTTCAATCAATCTGCTTCCGCGAGACCTTGACCGTCCCGGCTATGACGAATGGCTGCTCCGGGAGATTGCAGCGGCCGGGATCGCGCCTGGGCGCATTACGGTGGAAATCGTCGAAAGCAGCCTGGTCGCCGGACAGGACGTTGCCGAACGCCTGGCAAAGCTAAGGTCAGCAGGCGTCAGGATCGCCATCGACGACTTCGGCACCGGCTATTCGAGCCTGGCCTATCTCACCACGCTTCCGATCGACTCGATCAAGATCGACCGGGCCATGATCGCGGATATCGTGGGCGGAAAGCGCGACCGGATCGTGGTGAAAGCGATGATCGGAATGGCGCGCGAGCTCGGCCTCAAAGTGGTCGTCGAGGGCGTCGAGAGCATGGCGCAGTTACAGATCCTCGCCGAATGGGGCTGCGATCTATACCAAGGCTTCCTTGGGGCAGGGGCGCTCGATGAGGCGCAGCTGGCTCGCTTCGTGGAATCGTCGGAGCGAAACGCCGCCTAGGCCGGCTCCAGTTCCTTCTTCGTTTCGCCTGCCGCCAGCACCCGCATTAACCCTCGCGAAATCTGCAAAGCGCCATTCAGGCGGGCCTCGCCGGTCGGCCAATCGCGGCTGACCACCAACTTGCTATCCGGACGTAGCCGTGCGGCGCCTTTCAGCCGCTCCACATATCCCAGCAAGCCGGCAAGATCGGGGAATCCGCCATCGGCGAACGTCACGACCGCACCCTTCGTTCCGACATCGAGTTTGGCGATACAGGCCTTCCTACAATTGATCTTTGTTTCAACAATTTGCAGCAGGTTCTGCGTTTCCGATGGCAGCTTTCCGAAGCGATCAATCAGCTCCGCCGCAAAAGCTTCGACGCCCTGCCGGTCTTCCAGTTCGCCGAGCCGGCGATAGAGGCCCATGCGAAGGTCGAGGTCGGGAACATAAGTCTCCGGAATGAGGATTGGCGCCTCAACGTTGATCTGGGGCGCGAATTCCTCGCGGCGCCCGGTGACACCCGACTTCTGCTCCAGGATCGCCTCTTCCAGCATCGATTGGTAGAGCTCGAAGCCGACTTCCTTGATATGACCGGACTGCTCGTCGCCCAGCAGATTGCCAGCGCCGCGAATGTCGAGGTCATGGCTTGCCAGCTGGAATCCAGCGCCCAGGCTATCGAGATTGACCAGTACTTGTAGGCGCTTGTCCGCCCCTTCGGTCAGCGCTCGGTCGGGTTGGGTCGTCAGATAGGCATAAGCGCGGGTCTTCGACCGACCCACGCGACCACGTAGCTGGTAAAGTTGAGCCAGGCCGAACCGGTCCGCCCGGTTAACGATCAGCGTATTGGCCGACGGGATGTCGAGCCCGCTCTCGACGATGGTGGTCGACAGTAGCACGTCATATTTCTTGTCGTAGAAGGCGCTCATGCGCTCCTCGACCTCGGACGGGCTCATCTGACCGTGGGCGGTCACCGCCTTGACCTCGGGCACTTCCTCGCGCAGCCATTCCTCGAGGTCGGGCAGGTCGGCGATGCGCGGCGTTACAAGGAAGCTCTGCCCGCCTCGATAATGTTCGCGCAGCAACGCCTCGCGGATCACTATGGCGTCCCAGGGCGCGACGTAGGTCCGCACGGCCAGGCGGTCGACGGGCGGCGTTTGGATGACGCTAAGCTCGCGCAGACCCGACATCGCCATCTGCAGAGTGCGCGGGATTGGCGTCGCGGTCAGGGTGAGGACGTGGACGTCTTCGCGCAAAGCCTTCAGCTTCTCCTTATGCGCAACCCCGAAATGCTGCTCTTCGTCGACAATAACGAGGCCCAGCTTCTTGAATTTGATCGATTTCCCGAGAAGCGCATGGGTGCCGATGACGATATCTACCGTGCCCTTTTCGATCCCTTCCTTGGTCGCCTTCGCCTCCGCCGCCGGAACCAGCCGCGACAGGCGGCCGATCTCGATGGGAAAGCCCTGGAACCGGGCGGTGAAATTGGAGAAATGCTGGCGCGCGAGAAGGGTGGTCGGACAGATCAGCGCCACCTGATAGCCCGCCATCGCCGCGACAAAGGCAGCCCTTAGCGCGACCTCGGTCTTGCCGAATCCGACATCGCCGCACACCAACCGGTCCATCGGCTTCCCGCTTTCGAGGTCTTCCAGCACTTCGCCGATCGCCCGGTCCTGATCGTCGGTCTCTTCATAGGGGAAGCGATCGACGAACTGGGCGAAGCTCGTGTCGTCGACCTCCGCCACTTGCCCCGGTCGCGTCGCGCGGATCGCCGCGGTCTTGATGAGTTCGCCCGCGATCTCGCGGATCCGCTCCTTCATCCGCGATTTGCGTCGCTGCCACGCTTCGCCGCCCAGACGGTCGAGCGTCGCGCGCTCGCTGTCGCTGCCGTAGCGCGAGAGAACATCGATATTCTCGACCGGGACGTAGAGCTTGTCGCCGCCGGCGTAGGAAAGGGCGACGCAGTCGTGCGGCGCCTTGCCGACCATCACCGAGGTCAGCCCTTCGT
>CAMPIY010000092.1 GCA_946886645.1 uncultured Sphingomonas sp. | reverse complement strand
GTGCCGAGCATGAGCTCGATGCTCTTGGCGATGGTCGCCTCGTCTTCGATCAGCAGAACCCGCATGCCTCTATCCCCTGGTTAGGCGGTCGTTTTTCACGCGGGCCCCAAATGGTTGCGCGCTTTTAACGACGTCTAAGCGTCCATTAACCATGCGATTTCTGACCTTAAAAGGTTAATAGTGCGTAAAACTTCGTAAATGCCCGGAAACGTTGCAGCGTTGCATCAGTAACGGTCCGGTGTCATCGCCACCGCCATGACCCTCGAAGACCTCATCCTGTTCGTCGATGGAGAAGCGATCGTGATCGACAAGCCGGCGGGCTTGCCGGTGGATACGCCGCGTGCCGGAGGCGATAGCGTCGAGGCGCGGATCGAGGAATTGTCGCTGGGCTTTAAGAGGCCACCGGTGCCGATGCACCGGCTGGATCGGGACACGTCGGGGTGTTTGCTGTTCGCCCGAAATCCCAAGGCCAGGGCGCATTTTCAGCAGGCGTTCGAAACAGGCCAAGTGACGAAGAGCTACCTGGCCGTGCTGGATGGCGAGGTGGAAGGCGATGAGGGGTCGATCGAGCTGCCCGTCGCCAAGGTTTCGAGCCAGAAGGGCGGCTGGCGGATGGTGGTCGATAAGGCCGGCAAGACCGCCGCGACGCGCTGGCAAAAGCTTGCCAGTGTTGACGGCCAGAGCCTTGTCGAATTCAGGCCGACGACCGGCCGGACTCACCAGATCCGTGTTCACGCGGCCCGCGGGCTTGGCGCCGCGATTGTCGGCGATCCGGTCTATTCGCTGCCCGATGATGCGGATCTCGAAAGCATGACGCTGCCCGATAGCGGAATGCTGCTCCATGCGTGGCGGCTGCTTGTCCCGCGCCAGCCGAAAGAAGCGATTGACGTGACCGCGCCGGTGCCGGACCGCTTCGGTCGGTGGCTGGATTTCCTGTGAAACCCGAGGACGTCGTTATTCCCGAGGAGGCTTTGAGCGAGCGTTTCCTCGCCGCGACCGGACCCGGCGGGCAGAACGTCAATAAGGTCGCGACCGCCTGCCAGCTTCGCGTCGACGTGTTCAAGCTGGGCTTGTCGCCCTATGCCTATGAGCGGCTGAAGACGATCGCCGGAAGCAAGATGACCAGCGGTGGCGAGCTGATCATCACTGCCCGGCGCTATCGCACGCAGGAGGCGAACCGCGAGGATGCGCGGGCGCGCCTTGCCGAAATGATTGCCGAGGCCCATCTGGTGCAGGCCAAGCGCCGCCCGACCAAGCCGTCGAAGGCCGCCAAGGCCAGACGCGTCGATCAGAAGAAGGGCCGCAGCGCGATCAAGGCGGGCCGCGGGAAAGTGAGCTGGGACTGATGTACGATTTCAAGATCGAGGCTGCGGACAAGGCGACGCTTTACGGCGATCTGGCCTCGGCTCTTCAGGGGCTGGTCGACGGCGAGCCCGACGGCATCGCCAATATGGCCAATGCGGCGGCTCTGATCTGGGAAAGCCTGCCCGACATCAATTGGGCCGGCTTTTATCGCAATGTCGGTGGAGAGCTTGTGCTCGGGCCATTCCAGGGCCGTCCGGCCTGCATCCGCATTCCCTTCGGTACCGGCGTTTGCGGCGTGGCGGCCGAGACGAGACAGGTTCAATTGGTGGAAGATGTTCACGCCTTCCCCAGCCACATCGCCTGCGACAGCGCGTCGAACAGCGAAATCGTTGTCCCCATCATCCGCGACGGTGAACTGCTGGCGGTGCTGGATATCGACAGCCCGATGCATGCGCGCTTCGACAAGGAAGATGAGGCCGGCTGCGTCCGGATCGCGGAAATAATGGCGCGAGCGATCTAACTCAGCGCTTCGAGTTGCTCGTCCGTCAGTGAACCCGGGATAATCATCACCGGGCAGGGCAGTTTCCCTGCGTCATTGCCCGTGAAGTCGGCCACCAGCGGCCCCGGCTTGCCCGAGGGGGCCGCGCCCAGCACCAGCGCGGCGATATCGTCGCGCGTTCCGATATAGGCGCGCACGACCGTGACGCGGTCGCCCTGCCGAACCACAATCTCCGGCGTAATCCCCGCCGCATCCATGATTTCGCCGACCGACGCGGCGACGCTTGCCTCGATGCGCAGGCGCTGCTCTTCCTCGATCGCCGCCTGGACACCGCCCCACTGCACGAAATCCTGCGGCTCGACGACGGCCAGCACCTCGACCGCGCCATCGGTCTTGGCCGCGCGGCGGGCGGCGAAGCGCAGCGCGACCCGCGCTTCCGGGCTGTCGTCGATCACGACCAGATAGGTCCGGGCCATCCCTGTTCCCCTTTGGATGCGGAGGCTGCGGCAACTCCTTCGCGCTGGCAAGCCCCTTGACCCGTCAACCGCTTTGGCCTTTGTGCCCAGCGAGTCCCAGTTTGCCCGAGAGTGCTATGTCGATCGAACTCAAGATGCCTGCTTTGTCGCCGACGATGGAGGAGGGGACGCTTGCCAAATGGCTGGTGAAAGAGGGCGATACGGTCGCGTCGGGCGACATCCTGGCGGAAATCGAGACCGACAAGGCGACGATGGAGTTCGAGGCGGTCGACGAGGGCACCGTCGCTAAGATCCTGATTCCCGAAGGCTCGGACGGAGTGAAGGTCGGGACGCCGATCGCGATCCTGGCCGGTGAGGGCGAAAGCGTCGAAGCCCCGGCTGCCAAGCCCGCTCCGAAAGCCGAGGGGCCCAAGAAGGAAGAGCCGAAGGTCGAAGCGGCCCCACCGGCGAAGGGCGGCGGCGAAACCCCGGCCGCAACTCCCAAGCCGGCCGCTCCGGCACCGAAGGCGGACACCGGCGATCGTATCAAGGCTTCGCCACTGGCTCGTCGCTTGGCCGAAGCGCAGGGCATCGACCTTTCGACGCTCACCGGCTCGGGTCCCGGCGGGCGGATCGTTCGGGCCGACCTCGGCAAGGCCGCGGGTGGGGCGATGGCGGCTCCCGCTGCGGCGCCTGTTCCTGCGGGACTTCAGCCGGTCGAGGCCGAGCTGGCCTTTACGGACGGCGTTCCGCACGAAGCGGTCAAGCTCAGTAACATGCGCAAGACGATTGCGCGCCGACTGACGGAATCGAAGCAGCAGATCCCGCACATCTATCTGACGGTCGACATCCGTCTCGACGCGCTCCTGAAGCTGCGCGGCGAGCTCAATGCCGGGCTCGAAAAGCGCGGCGTGAAGCTGAGCGTCAACGACATGCTGATCAAGGCGCTGGCGCTCGCCCTGGTCGAGGTGCCGGAATGCAATGTCAGCTTCGCCGGCGACCAGCTGATCAAGTACACCCGCGCCGACATTTCGGTGGCAGTGTCGATCCCCAACGGCCTGATCACGCCGATCATCGTCGGCGCCGATGGCAAGGCGATCTCGGCGATCAGCAAGGAAATGACCGACCTCGCCGGACGCGCCAAGGAAGGCAAGCTGCAGCCGAACGAGTATCAGGGCGGCACCGCGTCCTTGAGCAACATGGGCATGTTCGGCATCAAGCATTTCGAGGCGGTCATCAATCCGCCGCAAGCGATGATCATGGCCATCGGCGCGGGCGAGAAGCGGCCCTATGTCATCGACGACTCCTTACAGATCGCGACCATCATGAGCGCCACCGGCAGCTTCGACCACCGGGCCATCGACGGCGCCGACGGAGCGCGGCTGATGAAGGCGTTCAAGGAACTATGCGAAAGCCCATTGGGGCTGGTGGCCTGAGATGAAGTGGCTGCCGGCATTGCTTCTTGGGGCAATCCTGGCCTTCGTGTTGCCCATGACGCTTGGCGGTCAGGCAGGTTTCTGGATGACAAGCTGGACCAAGTGGGGAACCGTTCGTCCGATTGACGGCTCGCCCGGCTTTCTCTTCTCGATCCCGATTTTCCTGGGATCGGCGCTCGCCTTGCGGCTCTTCTTCAACTGGCACAGCCGCTGAGTTTTCGAATTGGCTGACAGCACCCCCCTTATTCGCGTCACCGCCATGCCATCCGACACCAACCCATATGGCGGGGTGTTCGGGGGGTGGCTGATGGGCCAGATGGGGCTGGCCTGCGGCTCCTTCGCCGCGCGCCATTCGGGCGGGAAGGCGATCCTGGTCGCGGCGGATGCGCTGAAGTTCCCCGGCGCGATGGCGGTGGGCGATGAACTCAGCGTCTATGTCGACCTGTTGAAGCAGGGCAGGACGTCCCTCAAATTGAAGGCCGAAGCCATCGCGCGCGTCCGCGACGGCACGGACGAAAAGACGGTCGCGGAGGGCGAATTCACCTTCGTCGCGCTCGACCCGAACAATCAGCCGCGGGAGATTGCGGCCAAAGAGGAAAACAATGGCTGAAAGCTACGATCTCATCGTCCTCGGTTCCGGGCCCGGCGGCTATGTTGCCGCGATTCGGGCGGCGCAGTTGGGCCTCAAGACCGCGATCGTGGAGCGCGAGCTGCTGGGTGGCATCTGTCTCAACTGGGGGTGCATACCGACCAAGGCACTGCTCCGGTCCGGCGAGATGCTGCACCATATGCGCCATGCCGACAGCTTCGGGCTGGTCGCGGGTGAGGTGAAGCCGGACCTGGCCAAGATCGTTGCGCGCAGCCGGGCGGTGGCGAAGCAGCTCAACCAGGGCGTCACGCACCTGATGAAGAAGAACAAGATCACGGTGCATATGGGCGTCGGCGAGATTACCGCGCCGGGCAAAATGACGGTCACTGCAAAGGTTTCGAAAACCGAGCTTTCCGCCAAGCATATCATCATCGCCACCGGCGCCAGGGCGCGGGAACTGCCGTTTGCGCAGAGCGATGGGAAGAAGATATGGACCTACCGCCACGCGATGACGCCGCCGGAAATGCCGACTGAGCTGCTGGTGATCGGTTCTGGCGCGATTGGAATTGAATTCGCCAGCTTTTACAATGACATGGGCTGCAAGGTGACGGTAGTGGAGATGCTCGACCGGGTCGTTCCGGTCGAGGATGCTGAAGTCAGCGACTTCCTCGCCAAGAGCCTCGCCAAGCAGGGGATGACCCTGCTCACGTCGGCCGGCGTCGAGAGCCTGAAGGCGGACGCCAAGGGCGTCGCTGCGAAGATCAAGACCAAGGACGGCAAGGTCGAGGAGAAGCGCTTCTCCCACTGCATCGTCGCGGTCGGAATCGCACCCAACACCGAAAATATCGGGATCGAGAAGCTCGGCGTCAAAACCACCAAGGGCCATATCGATACCGATGCCATGTGCCGCACCAACGTGCCGGGCATCTCAGCCATCGGCGACGTTACCGCGCCGCCCTGGCTGGCGCATAAGGCGAGCCATGAGGGGATCATCGCGGTCGAGGCCATTGCACAGGCGCTGGGCAACAAGGATGTCCATCCGCACGCGATGGATGTGAAGAACATCCCGGGCTGCACCTATTGCCACCCGCAGGTCGCGTCCGTCGGCCTGACCGAAGCCAAGGCCAAAGAGGCCGGATATGAGCTGAAGGTCGGCAAATTCCCCTTCATCGGCAACGGCAAGGCCATCGCATTGGGCGAAGCCGAGGGCTTCGTGAAGACGGTGTTCGACGCCAAAACCGGCGAACTGCTGGGCGCGCATATGATCGGCGCCGAAGTGACCGAGCTGATCCAGGGCTATACCGTTGGCAAGACGGCCGAGCTGGTCGAAACCGACTTCATCAACACCGTCTATCCGCACCCGACGCTCAGCGAAATGATGCATGAAAGCGTGCTGGCGGCCTATGGGAGGGTGCTGCACATCTGACGACCGACTGCTAGCATCGGCAAATGGGGCGAGTAACCGAGTTGCATGTACGCGAGGATTGGGGCCTCGTGAGACTGATATACGTCCCGGCGCTGGCACTTGCGCTGTCGCTGAGCAGGTGGCTGCCGCTACTCGCGGTCGTCACCATTCGAATCAATCCATGCTTTCTGTGCTGGCTGGTCTCGCGATGGGGCCACCAGATTGAAGAATATTACAACGCCAAGCCAATCCTGCAGATTACGGACAACGGCATCGTTTATGAGGATGGTTGTGAGCCCGTGGAATATGGCTGGGCTGAAATCACTGGCGTGGTCATGTTCCGGCGCAACAATATTCCTCCTTGGCGCACCGACGGCTCGACCGAAATCGCGCCGCCCTATTGGTTGGCAGTCTCTGTGCGCGACCCTGATTACGAGCCAGATGACGGCGCCGTGTTCCGCGAAGAAGATCGCTATTCGCAGCGGAGCCGCCGTCCGGAAGGTGGCGTCGAAATCCAGACGGAGGGGGTGCGAGCGATCACCGTCTGGCCCCGCCAGGTGGTGGGCGGGTTGTTCTCCCTGATGCGCTTTGCGAAGGAACTACAGCGGCAGTTGATCCGTCGTGCCGATGAAGGGGAAATTCCACTTCTGCTGCGGCAAGGAAATTGAGCCGTCATGGCAACGTTCGACAAAGCCAAGGTGCACCGGGAATTCCGGAACGCAGTCAATATGTCCGCGGCCCATTTAACGGAGTGGTTGGAGACCGATGAGAGCCGCAAGGTCGGCTGGAAGGGGCCGGACGGCAAAGGATCGGGCGAGAGCATCGGCCATGCCAGCGGACGCCGTATCATTGTCTTGCTTGGCAAGAAGGCGGATGAGCTAAGCGATGACGATTACGCCCATATGCGCAAGGTCGTCGGCTATGTTCAGCGCCACCGTGCCCAGCGGCCCGAAAACATCTATACGTCGCGCTGGCGCTACTCGCTGATGAACTGGGGGCATGACCCAACGAAGGAGGATCGCAGGTGAAGGGCTATCACGACGATATCGAGCGGCAGACGACGGACAACGGTGATTTCCGACGTGTGCTTTACACGGGCCAGCACCTGCAACTGGTATTGATGAGCCTTCCGCCGGGTTGCGACATCGGATCGGAGGTTCATGAGGACCGCGACCAGTTCTTCCGGTTCGAGGAGGGGAGCGG
>CAMPIY010000091.1 GCA_946886645.1 uncultured Sphingomonas sp. | reverse complement strand
TGCTCGAAAAATATGGCGAGCCCTGTCCGGAAGCGCTGGTCGAAAGCGCGCTCGACCATATCAAGATCCTCGAGGACCATGACTTCCGCGAATATAAGGTCGCGGTGAAGGCCAGCGACCTGTTCCTCGCCGTCGCCGCCTATCAGCAGCTTGCCGGCCAGGTCGATTGTCCGCTGCACCTCGGGATTACCGAAGCGGGCGGCTTCGTCGGCGGGACGGTCAAATCGGCGATCGGCATCGGCTCGCTGCTCTGGGCCGGGATCGGCGATACGATCCGCGTGTCGCTCTCGGCGGAGCCGGAAGAAGAGGTCCGCGTCGGCTATGAAATCCTGAAGGCGCTTGGCATCCGCAATCGCGGCGTCCGCGTGGTGTCCTGCCCCAGCTGTGCGCGCCAGGGTTTCGACGTGATCCGCACCGTCCAGGCGCTGGAAGAGCGGCTGCAGCACATCAAGACGCCGATGTCGCTGTCGGTGCTGGGCTGCGTGGTCAACGGCCCCGGCGAAGCGCGCGAGACCGATATCGGCATCACCGGCGGCGGCCAGGGCAAGCATATGGTCTATCTCTCGGGCGTCACCGATCATCACGTCCAGGACGCGGACATGATCGACCATATCGTCAAGCTGGTGGAGCAGAAGGCCGCTGAAATCGAGGCGGCCGGCGAGGCGAAACAACTCGACGCAGCCGAATAGCGACCGCTAAGGCGCGGCCATGACCGCGCCTCGCCAGCAGCCGATCCTCGCCTTCGCGGTCGCGCTGGCCTCGGTCGGCATCCTTTCCGTCATGGACGCAGTGATGAAGGCGCTGGTGCTGGCCATTGGCCTTTATGCGACCACGGTGTGGCGGTCCCTCGTCGGGCTTATCATTTCTGCGTTTCTTTATTTGCCGCGCCGCAAGGCATGGCCTTCGCCCAAGGTCATCCGTCTGCACGTCGCACGCGGCGTGGTGGTGACCGTCATGGGTCTGCTGTTTTTCTTCGGCCTGGGCCGGATTCCCATGGCCCAGGCCATCGCGCTCACCTTCATCGCGCCATTGATCGCCCTGATCCTCGCGGCGGCGACACTCGGCGAGCAAGTCGGAAGGCGCACGATATTCGCATCCGTCACCGCCTTCGCCGGCGTACTGATCATCGTCGCGGGTCAGGCGACGACCCAAATGGGCGAAGGCGTCCTGGTTGGCACCTTCGCCATCCTGGGATCGGCCGTCTGCTACGCGGTGAACATCGTCATGATGCGCAGGCAGTCGCTTGCCGCCAAACCTCTGGAGATCGGCTTCTTCCAGAATGGGACCATTGCCGTGCTGATGGTCGCGTCCCTGCCTTTCCTGGGCGGGGTCGATTGGGCAGGTGAGCATTGGCTGGCGATCGTCGCGGCTGCCGCCATGTCATTCGCCGGCATCCTGCTTTTCGCCTATGCCTATGCGCGCGGGGAAGCGAGCTATCTGGCCGTGACCGAATATAGCGGTTTCCTCTGGGCGGCGGCGCTCGGCTGGCTGGTCTTTGCCGAGCCCGTTTCGCCCTACACGCTGGCGGGTGCGCTGCTCATCGTCGGCGGCTGCGTCGTGGCGGCGCGCGAAAAACCGCGGCCGGAGCCGGAGATCGAAGCGCTAGCTTGATCCGAGCACGTTGATCGTGAGCGCGAGCACGCCGAGGTTGAAGAAGAAGCCGGCGACGCAATGGGCAGTTACGACCTTGCGGATGTGTGGCGAGGTGACGATCACGTCGCTCGTCTGGACCGCGACCCCCAACGTGAAGGCGAAATAGACGAAGTCCGACATCAGCGGCTCTTTCGTCTTGGGAAACTCCAGCCCCGCGCGATCCCCTCCCCCATCGTCGGCCGTGTAAAAGAGATGTGCGTAATGCAGCGTGTAGACGGCGTTGGCGAAGGTCCACACAAGGACAAGGCTGGCTGCGACCAGTCCCTTGTCGAGCGGCGTCATCTTTGCCCGCTGCGCCAGTTCGGCAATGACGGCCGACAGGATGACAACGCTCAACAGGAAGCTGATGACCAGCAGGGTAACCCGGTTCGCATCATTCCTCGCCGCCGCGCCGCGCAAGGTTTTCGCGGTCTCGCGGAAGACCGGCAGGTGGGTGATCAGGAAGACCAGTGCGGCAATGTCGAATCCGGCAAGCAGGCCCTTGCTCCAGCCGAGCTGCCAAATTCCGATCGCCCAGCCTGCGGCGAGCACCGCGAAGAACAGCAGAAAGCGCCACGGGGTGCTCGACTTGCCCTTGTCCCTCTCGCTCGCCATGAGGCGTCAAACCCGCGGTGACGGGAAATAGTTGCGGAGTCGAAACATGGCTTGGTTCTGGTTGATTTTGGGCGGTGTGTTCGAAGTAGGATTCACCACCGCGCTCCGCTTTGTCGATGGGTTTCGCAACGTGCCATGGACCCTGGCCTTTCTTGCATCGGTCACCCTCAGCATGGGCTTGCTGGAGCTGGCGTCGCGATCGATCCCGATGGGCACCGCATACGCCGTTTGGGGCGGGATCGGCGCGGTTGGCACGGTGATGGTCGGCATGGCCTTCTTCAACGAGCCGAGCACGACCATCCGGCTGCTCCTCATCCTTGCCATCGTTGCGTGCATCGCCGCACTGAAGCTCACCGCCTGATGGGCAACAGGTGGGGCGCGATTTCCGGGCTGTCCTCGATCGCCCGAAGGAAGCGCGGCGCGGGCAAGGGACCGCGGGCCTGCTCGTAGGAATAGCCTAGCGAAAGCAGCAATGCTTCGGACCATTTCGGCCCGATGAAGCTAAGCCCCACCGGCAGTCCCTTCACCTGCCCCATCGGCACCGTCAGGTGCGGATAGCCGGCGACCGCCGCGAGCGATCCCGCGCCACCTCCTGAAATCTGGTCACCGTTGACCGCGTCGATCTTCCACGACGGGGGCATGGTGGGTCCGACCAATGCCACGACATTATTTTCCTTCAGCATCCGGTCGATGCCGTTGGGGCCAGCTGCCTCGAAACTGGTCTTGCGCGCCTTGATGTAGGCAGGGTCCTTAAGCCCCTTGGTCGCCTCGGCCTTCTCGAAAATATCCTGGCCGAACAGGCTCATTTCTTCGCCGCTGTGCGCCTTGTTGAAAGCGATGACGTCGGCCAGCGTGCGGGTGGTGACACTGGGCGGAGTCGTCTTCAGATAGTCGTTCAGGCCGGCCTTGAGCTCGGTCAGCAGGACGGTGAACTCATTGTCGCCGATGGCCTTGTCATCGAACTTCTTGATCTCGACCAGGATCGCGCCCTGCTTCTTCAGCAATTCCAGCGCCGCGTTAAATACTTCATCCGTGCCGAACCCCGATGCGAAACGCATCACGCCAATCCGTTTGCCATTGAGCTCGTCGGGCCGGAGCTTGCTGGCATAGTCGACCTTGCGCCGGTCGGCTTCGGCGGTTGCAGTATCGGCCGGGTCGCTGCCGGCGAGCACCGTCAGCAGTTCCGCCGCTTCCCTCACCGTCACGGTCATCGGCCCGGCGGTGTCCTGGCTGGCGCTGATCGGGACGATGTGCGTGCGGCTGACCAGGCCGATGCTGGGCTTCAGGCCGACGATGCCATTGATCGCAGCAGGGCAGGTGACCGACCCGTCGGTTTCCGTACCGACCGCAAGGCGGACCAGGCCAGCCGCGACCGCCGCGCCGCTGCCGCTCGACGATCCGCAGGGATTGCGGTCCAGCGCGTAGGGGTTGCGGGTTTGGCCGCCGACCGCGCTCCATCCCGAAATCGAGTGGCTCGAACGGATGTTGGCCCATTCGCTCAAATTGGTCTTGCCGACGATGATCGCTCCGGCGGCACGCAGCCGCGTGACGATCGGGGCATCGCGGCGCGTGTCGTTGTTGGCGAGCGCGAGGCTGCCCGCGGTGGTCGGCATACCGCTGACCTCGATATTGTCCTTGATGAGGATCGGCTGCCCGGCGAGCGGTCCCGAAAGGCCCATCGAGTCCACCGCCTGCGCCTGGCGAATGGCATCGGGATTGACCGCCAGCACCGAATTCACCGCCGGATCGATCTGCTGAATTCGCACCAGCGCCTGCCCCGCCCGACCCTCGGCCGGCCCGAACGACAAGGCCGGAGCCGAGCAGGACAGGATCAAGATGAGTGCCGAAATTCTTGCAAATCCGCCGTTCGTCATCGCCGCCACCCCTTTTGTCGAACATTCGGGACCAGTCATGCCAGCTTCATCTTGCGGGGGCCAGCGGGGAGCTTCCTGTGCATCCTAGAGTTTTAGCCCCATGACCCGCCAAGCCCGCCTCATTGCCCTCCTCCTCGCGACCGTGTCGACCTATCCCGCCTTCGCCCAGCCGGCCCCGGCCGACCCGGCGGTGAGCCAACCATCGGGGGACGGCACGGACGATATGCTCGACCAGGCGGAAGAGGAAGAAATCGTTGTCATGGGTCAAAGGCCGCGCGGGTCGGTGGTGGGCGATATTCCGCCCGAGAACACGCTGACCAGCCGCGACATCCGCGCAACGGGCGCGACCAGCATCAGCGAGCTGCTCGACTCGGTTGCATCCCAGACCGGCAGCGCGCGTGGGCGATCTGGGGGACGGCCCATCGTGCTGCTCAACGGCCAGCGGATTTCCGGATTCCGGGAGCTTCGCGACCTCCCGCCCGAGGCGATCCAGCGGATGGAAATCCTGCCCGAAGAGGTTGCGCTTAAGTACGGCTACGCCGCCGACCAGCGCGTCGTGAACATCGTGCTTCGCCAGCGGTTCAATTCGACCACTGCGGAAGCGCGCGGCAAGCTCGCGACCGAAGGCGGTTATGCATCGGGTCAGGCCGATGCCACTCGCCTGACCATCCGCGACGGCCAGAGGACTTCGTTCAACCTCCACGTCGAGGGCAATAATCCGCTCTATGAAAGCGAGCGCGACATCATCCTCCAGCCCGTCGGCACCGATGAGATCGATCCCCGGCCCTTCCGCACGCTGGTCGGCGCCAAGCAGGACGTCCGCCTGTCCGGCACGGTCAACCGCACGATCCTGGGCGACGTTTCCGCGACCCTCAACGGCGAGGTCGAGCGCGAGACTGGCAAGTCGCGTTTCGGCGTTCCGACCGGCACATTGCTCGATGGCGATACGGAAATCGTGCGCGCCTTTCCGGGCGATCCCCTGACGAGGGAAACGAAGACCGAATCCGCGCGCCTTGGCGGAGCGCTCAACACCCAGCGCGGCAAGTGGCGCCTGTCGTCGACCGCCAACGCCGAATATTCACGCAGCACCGGACGCACCGACCGCGGATTCGACTTTACCGACCAGCAAGCACGCCTCGATGCGGGCGATCCGACCTTCGATCCCTTTGGCGACCTTGGGCCGTTTGAAGAATTTCCCCGCGACCGCAGCCGCTCGACCCGAACATCGCTGGCCATTGACGGAACCGCCACCGGCCCGCTGATCGCGCTTCCGGCGGGCGACGCCAATGCGACCTTCAAGGTCGCCGTGGGCAGGCTCGACCAGGACAGCGAGGCGACGCGCAGGGGAATTGCGTCCAACTCCGACCTCGGCCGGACAAGCGGCGAGGCGTCGGTCAGCGTCGACCTTCCGATCACCAGGCGGAGTGCGTCGATTGGCCGACTCACGGCCAATGCCAACGCGGGCCTCACGCAGCTCAGCGATTTCGGGACCTTGACCAGCCTCGGCGCCGGCCTGAACTGGACGCCGGCCAACCGTCTCAATTTCAACGTCAGTTGGACGCGGGAGGAGGGTGCGCCTTCGCTCCAGCAGCTCGGCGATCCAGTGATCGAAACGCCGGGCGTGCCGCTTTTCGACTTCACCCGCAACGAAACCGTTTTCGTGACGACGCTTACGGGCGGCAACCCCGATCTCGATGGAGACCGGCGCAATGTCCTCAAGATCGGTGGCAACTGGCAGCCGTTCGAAAAGACCGATCTGCGCCTTCGCGCGGAATATGTCCGCCAGACGATTGCTCATCCGCAGGCCAGCTTTCCGGCAGCTAGCGAGGCGCTGGAGGAGGCTTTCCCCGACCGGTTCGAGCGCGATCCCGAAGGTCGGCTCGTTAGCGTCGACTTGACACCGGTCAATTTCGAACAGTCGCGAAAGGACACGTTCCGCTGGGGCTTCACCTTCACCAAGCCGTTGACCTCGAAGCCGCCGTCAGAGGCGGCCATCGCCAGCTTCCGTCAGCGCTTTGCGGCCCAGCGCGCGGCGCAGGGCCAGCCCGCGACACCTCCTTCCAACGACGGAGCGGCGCCCGCGACTCCTCCTGAAGCCGGAGCTGCGGTTCCGGGCGAAGGCGGTCGGCGTTTTGGTGGCGGCGGTCGCGGCGGCGGCCGGTTCGGCGGAGGGCGCCAGGGCGGCCGGCTGACCTTTTCGCTCACCCACCAGGTCAACCTGGTCGACGAAGTGACGATTGCCGACGGGCTGCCCAAGCTCGACTATCTGCATGGCGAGGCGGTCGGATCGACCGGCGGCAGATCGCGGCACGAGGTGCAGGCGGAGGCCGGCTATTACAATAATGGCTATGGCGCCCGCTTGCAGGGCAATTGGCGGAGCGGGACGACGGTCGATGGCGACGGTGGCGACTTGCGCTTCTCGCCCTATGCCGATGTCGACCTCAGGCTGTTCGCCAACCTCGGCGAGAATTTCGACTTGGTCGCCAAGCATCCCTTCTTCCGGGGCGCGTCGCTGCGGCTGGATATCGACAATATCTTCAACAGCCGGCCCAAGGTCCGCGCGGCAAACGGCACGACTCCGCTAAGCTACCAGCCCGACCTGCTGGAGCCAGTCGGGCGGACGATCGGGATTACCTTCCGCAAGCTGTTCATCCCGTCGCGCTTCTTCCAGCGGGGCCGGGGCGGCGGCGGAGGCTCGGGCGGCTAGGCCGCGGCCTTTGCGAGGGAGTCGAGAATGACCTGGCGCGCGGCCTCGGCATCGCCCCACTTGCCGAC
>CAMPIY010000090.1 GCA_946886645.1 uncultured Sphingomonas sp. | reverse complement strand
GATACGACGCCCCACGGCGCCGACCACCACGCCCGGATGCGCGGCGCCTCATCGCCTTGTTCGACCAGCACCAGCTCGGTCGACCCGCCACCGATGTCGAAGATTAGCGCCGGCCCGTCGCCGGGTTCCAGCAGCTTGTGGCAGCCGAGCACGGCCAGCCGCGCCTCCTCTTGCGGGGCGATGATTTCCAGGGCGATCCCGGTCTCGTTGCGAACCCGCTCGATGAAGTCGCGACCGTTGGCGGCCCGCCGGCAGGCCTCGGTCGCAACCGATCGCGACAAGGTGACATGCCGGCGGCGAAGCTTGTCGGCACAGATGGAGAGCGCGTCGACCGCGCGGTCCATCGAACCCTGGCTCAGCTTGCCGCAGGTCGACAGGCCTTCGCCCAGCCTGACGATGCGCGAAAAGGCGTCGAGCACGACGAAGCCGCCCTGGTCGGGGCGGGCGATCAGCAAACGGCAATTGTTGGTCCCGAGGTCGAGCGCGCCATAAACGTCGCGCTGGTGCCCCCTTCGAAACGGGGGCCTTCCGCTCGCCGGGCCCTCAAACCGTGGGGCCGGCACACTGGCGACTTGCTGCGCCATCGTCACACACCCATTCTATCCTTACACCGAACGGAAATCCGCGCGGCTGACTTGGCACAAGATTAGCCTGAACAGGGCGGACTGCGCAACCGGCGCGGCGGCGACCGGCGTTGACAGGAGGGGGCGGCCTTTCTATCTGCCCGCCCGGCAGCCCAATTGCCCGATCGTCTAATGGTAAGACTACGGACTCTGACTCCGTCAATCGTGGTTCGAATCCACGTCGGGCATCCAGCCTCCCCTCGCGAAATTCATCAATTCGGCACAGCCTGATGCGGACTGGCCGCTGATTCCATCTCGCTGCGATTGACTCGATGACGCCGGCGCTCTCGGCTGGCGGCAGGAGACGCATATGATCCGTCGGTCGAAGCAACATCTGAATGATGCTGGAGAGGGCTATTTCGAGCATCTGGCGTTTGCCGCTACGATTGGCCTGATGGCGCTGGCGGCGGGTCTTGCCTGCCTGATCCACGCCGTGATTCCTGGCTTTTGCACGCGGACCGCGAGCCGGACGATCGGCCTGCTCAACCAACTGCTCGCCGACCGGCGCCGTGTCGGGGAAATCAGGGATCAGTCAATTGAGGCGATTGCCTTCGCCGCCCTGATCCTCACCGCGGGCCTCATCCCCTTCGCCCTCATGCTGTCCGCCGCGCCGCACGCTCTGGCGATGATCTATGGCGCTTTGGCATTCGCGCTCCCTGTCACCCTGTTGCTGAGCAATCCGGAACTGGAGACAGCACCAGCCACCGCTTGAAGCACGGCCGCCCTCGGCGCATGAGGCGGTCATGAAAATCATCGGCAGCTTCGTCAGCCCCTATGTCCGCAAGGTCCTCGCCTGCCTCGAGCTCAAGGGGCTCGACTATGAGGTGGACCCGATCACGCCCTTCTTCGGCGATGAGGAATTCGGGCGGTTAAGTCCGCTCCGCCGGATCCCGGTGCTGATCGATGGCGATTTCGTGCTGACCGATTCCACCGTCATCTGCGAATATCTGGAAGAAGCCTATCCCGAACCGGCTTTGCTGCCCCGCGATCCCAGGGAACGGGCGCGGGCCCGATGGCTGGAGGAATTTGCCGACACAAGGCTTGGCGATCTCTTCATTTGGGGGCTGTTCTATCCGAAGGTGGTCAGCCCGCGCGTTTGGGGCGACCCGGTTGACGAAGAACGCATCGAGAAGTCGCTGACCGTCGAAATCCCGGCCGCGCTCGACTATCTGGAAGGCGAGCTGCCGGCCAAAGGCTATTGCTTCGGCGAGTTCGGCCTTGCCGACATCGCTATCGCGACTTTTTTCCGCAATGCCGGCTATGCGGGCTTCAGCACGGACCCCGCCCGCTGGCCGCGCACCGCACGTTTCGTGAGCGAGGCGCTGGCGCATCCGGCAATGGAGAAGCTGGGCAAGCTTGAGCAGATTCAACTCTCCGCCTCGATCTCCGGGCGGCGGCAGGCGCTGCAAGAGGCTGGCGCCAAGCTAACGCCGGAAAGCTATGGCGAAAAGGAGCCGCGGCGGGGCATCATGCGCCTTTAGTGCTGGGTGCCCGCGATCCAATGCTCGAGCCGGGTCTTCAGCGACCGGCGCGACGGGATGAACCCGGGCTGCACCTCCGCGCCTTCATCGTCCACCTGGTCGTAGAGGGTGAGATTCACGGGCATCTTCGGGCGCAATGCCTCGCGGCCGCGCATTAAATCCTCCGCCGCCGCCAGGCTGCGGTGAATGTCCTCGGCGGTGAAAGGCTTCATCAGGCAGCCTAGCGCGAGGTCGGGCATCGGGAAGTCCGGTGCCTTGCCGGTGATGAAGAAACAAGGGATGTCGAAATCGCCCATCCGCACCGCCACGGAGAAGCCGGTCGTGCCGTGCGCAAGTCGAAGATCGACGAGCGCCAGGTCGGGCACATGTTCGGTCGCGGCGGCCACGGCGCTGTCGAGATCGTCGGCGGTCGCGACCACGCGATAGCGCGGATTATCCTCGACCAGATATTTCAGAGTTGTTGCAAGCTGCGTATCGTCTTCGACGATCAAAATCTTCAGCACCGCCCGGCCTCCCCGCCTTCAGGCAAAGGATAAATCCTTGGCCCAAAAGGGATTCTGCTTGACGCGAAGCCAAACGCGAATCCCCCTTGAACAGGGTTAACGCCAGAGTGAGGCCGGCCTGCGGTAAACCGCCGGATTAGCTTCGATAGAAGATGTGCGCGCCGATCTGTTCGACCCGCTGGAGGTTGTTGCTCCACCGCGGCGCGACATAATTGGCGTGATACCAAAGGCAATCCTTGGGTACGCTCGGGACGGCATTGGCCACGGCAAGGCGGGTGATCCCGACCGCCTTGCGCCATGCCTCCGAATTCACGTCGACCGACGGAAACTGGCCGTGGCGGACGAAGGAGAATTGCCACGGCTGTTTGACCACCCCGCACCAGTCGGACGGGTATTTGCCGGACATGGCGCGGTTCTTGATCACCTGGGCGACCGCCATCTGGCCTTCCAGGCTCTCCCCGCGCGCTTCGTGATAGACCGCGACCGCGATGCAATTCGCTTCGTCGGACAGCGGCGCGCCGGTGCTGAACTTGTCGACCAGCGCGTAGAGCGGCCAACCGGCCTTCTGCAGCCAGCCCGCCTCACGTGCGACGGCCGCATCGGAATTTACCAGCGACACCGTCGTTGGAGCCGCGCTGGTCGTCGGCACGGAGGTTTTCACAACCGCCTGGACGACCGGGAGATTCTTTACTTGCTGGGCAAACGCCTGGCCCGATCCGCCGAACGCAAGCAACACAGCAGCAACGATGGCCGACGCACTGCCGGCACCCAAAAACGTCTTCAACTTTTTCTCAAACTATGGCGGCCGGCCATCAAACAGTCGCGAAGGATAAGCCACTCTGGCGACTGCGATGGGCACGTCCGTCTTGCCCGGGATCCGCCCTGCCCCGCTCGTCGGGGCACCCATGGATCCACTCGCTCTCAAAATTGCTGCAGTGCACATATAAGCTGCGCCGCAGGGCACAACCGCCTCAACGATGAGCCGAGCCGGTCACGGGTTAAATCACTGGAACCCTGAACGAATTGACAGATTTTCGCGGATTTTCAGCACTTGCCTACTTGCCTCGCCGCTTTGTAAGCGCTGATCCGAGGAGAAATGCGCGATGGCCTATTGGCTGATGAAGTCGGAACCGACGAAGTACGGCTGGGACGATCTGGTCCGCGATGGCGGCACCGATTGGGACGGCGTGCGCAACAATGCCGCGAGGCTGCACCTGCGTGCGATGAAGCCTGGCGACGAGGCCTTCTTCTATCATTCGATGGCGGACAAGGCGGTCGTCGGCATCATGCGCGTCGCTGGTCCGCAAAAGCCGGACGGCGCCGATGGAAGCTGGGTCAAGGTTCCGGTCGAGCCTGTCCGCGCGCTGGAGCGGCCGGTGGCGCTTGCCGAAATCAAGGCCGAGCCGAAACTCGCGAAAATGGAGCTTATCCGCCAATCCCGCCTCTCCGTCGCACCGGTGCGCGAGGAGGAATGGGCCTTGATCCTGAAAATGGCGAGCCGCTGATTTCCCGCTCCCCACTCGTCATCGCACTGTCATTGCAAATCTGTTAGGGCGGGTCGTCCTCGCGACCCGAGTCCGAAGGCGTATCCGGAAGCGAAAGTAGCCGCCTCCGTCGGCCCGTTCACGAGGCCAGCTCCGGTCCTGCCGGCCGGAAATCCTGGCGAAGGGCACGAACCGATGACCCACATTCAAACCAAGGACGGCACCCATATCTTCTACAAGGATTGGGGGCCGAAAGAGGCACAGCCGATCGTTTTCCATCACGGCTGGCCGCTGAGCGCGGACGATTGGGACGCGCAGATGCTGTTTTTCCTCGACCAGGGTTTCCGCGTGATCGCGCACGACCGCCGGGGCCACGGCCGGTCGAGCCAAACGAGCGGCGGCAATGAGATGGATACCTATGCCTCCGACGTTTCCGAGCTGGTCGCGGCACTGGACCTCAAGAACGCCATCCATGTGGGCCATTCCACCGGCGGCGGAGAGGTTACGCGCTATGTAGCGCGAGCCGAGGAAGGAAGGGTCGCGAAGGCGGTGCTGGTCGACGCCGTGCCGCCGGTCATGGTCAAGAAGGACAGCAATCCGGGCGGGACACCGATCGAGGTATTCGACGGCTATCGGGCAGCGCTGGCGGCAAACCGGGCCCAGCTCTACCTCGATATCGCTTCGGGGCCTTTCTACGGTTTCAACCGTCCGGGAGCGAAGGTGTCCGAAGGGATCATCCGCAATTGGTGGCGCCAGGGAATGATGGGCAGCGCCAAGGCGCATTATGAATGCATCAAGGCCTTCTCCGAGACGGACTTCACCGAGGATTTGAAGGCAATCGAGGTTCCGGTGCTGGTCATCCACAGCGAGGACGACCAGATCGTGCCCTATGCGGATTCGGGTCCGCTATCCGCCGCCCTGCTCAAGAACGGCAAGCTCCTGACGTACAAGGATTTGCCGCACGGCCTGTGCGCCACCCATCCGGAGATCGTTAACGCGGACATACTTGCCTTCATCCGGGGCGAACCGGTCGGGGCGGCCGAACACTCCCTCATCATCGAGCCGGTTCCGGCTTGATGTAGCGGGATTGCTTCGCGCCGCTTGAGGCCGCTCGGCGAACGCCGCTAGGCGGCCTCAGCCTTCCTCGACTGCCTCTTGCGCTCATGCGGATCGAGGAAGCGCTTGCGGATGCGGATGGCCTTAGGGGTGACCTCGACCAGCTCGTCGTCCTGGATGTAGGCGATCGCCTGCTCCAAGGTCATCCGCCGGGGCGGAGTCAGGCGAATGCCTTCGTCTTTGGGGCCGGAGGCGCGGAAGTTGGTCAGCTGCTTCGACTTCAGCGGGTTGACCTCAAGGTCCTGCGTCTTCGCATTCTCGCCGATCACCATGCCCTCGTAGAGCATGTCGCCGGGCGAGATGAACAATATGCCGCGATCCTCAAGCGCGCTGAGCGCATAGGCAACCGCCGGACCCTTTTCCATCGAGATCAGGACGCCGTTCTGGCGGCCGCTGATCGGACCTTTGTGCGGGCCGTATTTCTCGAACAGCCGGTTCATGATGCCCGTGCCGCGCGTGTCGGACAGGAATTCGCCATGATAGCCGATGAGGCCGCGTGACGGCGCGGAGAAAGTCAGCCGCGTCTTGCCGCCGCCCGAGGGGCGCATGTCGGTCATTTCCGCCTTGCGGATTGCCATCTTGTCGATGACCGTGCCGCTGAACTCGTCGTCGACATCGATGACGACGGTCTCATAAGGCTCCTCGCGGCCGTTGGGTCCGTCGCGGAACAGCACGCGCGGGCGGCTGATGCCCAGCTCGAACCCCTCGCGGCGCAGCGTCTCGATGACCACGCCAAGCTGGAGCTCGCCGCGCCCCGCGACCTCGAATGCCTCGCCGCCCGGGGTTTCGGTGACGCGGATCGCGACATTGCCCTCGGCCTCGCGCTCCAGCCGTTCGCGGATGACGCGGCTCTGCACCTTGTCGCCGTCCTTGCCGGCGAAGGGGCTGTCGTTGACCGCGAAGCTCATCGCCAGCGTCGGCGGGTCGATCTCGCGCGCGTGGAGCGGTTCGGTGATTTGCGGGGTGCCGATGGTGTTGGAGACGGTCGCCTTCACCAGGCCCGCGATGGCCACGATGTCGCCCGCCCTGGCGCTGTTGACCGGCACCCGCTCCAGCCCCTCAAAGGCGAACAGCTTGGTGACGCGGCCGTCCTCGACGGTCTTGCCGTTGACGTCCATCGCGCGGATCGGATCGTTGATGTTGAGCGTGCCGCTCTCGATCCGGCCGGTGAGGATACGGCCGAGGAAATTGTCGCGGTCGAGCAGGGTGGCGAGCATCTTGAACTCGCCCTGGGGGTCGAGCTTGGGCGCGGGGACGCGGTCGACAATCGTCTGGAACAACGGGGTGAGGTCGCCTTCGCGCACATCGTCGGTCAGGCCGGCATAGCCCGCGCGGCCGCTGGCGTAGAGCACCGGGAAATCCAGCTGCTCGTCGTTGGCCTCGAGGTTGAGGAATAGTTCGAACACCTCGTCGAGAACCTCTGCCGGGCGGGCGTCGGGGCGGTCGATCTTGTTGACGACGACGATCGGCTTGAGGCCCAGCGAAAGCGCCTTGCCGGTGACGAACTTGGTCTGCGGCATCGGGCCTTCGGCGCTGTCGACCAGCAGGATGACCCCATCGACCATGCTGAGGATGCGCTCCACCTCGGCACCGAAGTCGGCGTGGCCGGGCGTATCGACGATGTTGATATGCGTGCCGTTCCATTCGACGCTCGTGCACTTGGCCAGGATGGTAATACCGCGCTCTTTTTCGAGGTCGTTCGAATCCATCGCCCGCTCCTCGACGCGCTGGTTTTCGCGGAAGGTGCCGGACTGGCGGAAGAGCTGGTCGACGAGCGTGGTCTTGCCATGATCGACGTGGGCGATGA
>CAMPIY010000089.1 GCA_946886645.1 uncultured Sphingomonas sp. | reverse complement strand
AGATGCGCCTGGCCGCCGTTGAACAGGGTCGTGAACAGGCTGCGGAAATGCTCGTTCACTTTCTCGAACGCTTCGAGCAGCCGGACCCGGCCTTCGCGATTGAGGCTACCGATCGACCCGCGAAGCCGCAGGATGGCCTGGGCCAGTTCCTCTTTCTCCGCGACATTCTGGGCAGCCTGGACGTCGAGCTCGGCGAGCTCCTGTTCGGCAACCAGATTGACCGGTCCAATTCGCTCCCGGTCGGCGGTCAGCCGTTCCAGCGTTTCCTTCTCGACGTCCGGATCGCCGAGGTTGGCGGCATCGAAGCCCAACTTGTCGGGAAGCAATGGCGGCGGGCATTCGAACTTTTCGCCGCAGACCCGCGCATATTCCTGGCGGCGCTCGACCTGAGCATCGGCCCGGGCAAGAGCCCCAGCGCGAGCCTCGCGGGCGGCAGCGGATGCCTCTCCAGCTTCGGACAGCGCACGTCCCGCAACCGCGACCGCTTCCTGCGCGTCGCGTTCCGCCGCTGCGGTCGTCGCCACTTCGGCCTCGCTTGCTCCGCTCGCCTGCTCCAGCCGTTCGATATCGGCGGCGTGGCGTTCCGGCTCGCCGGCCAGTTCCTCCTGCTCTTCCTCCATCGCCATCGCTCTGGCAGCCGTGCCAGCGAGCCTCTCCTCGGCCTGAAGGCCGCGCGTGCGCCATTCGGCAGCTTCCCGCCCGGCCGCCGCATGGCGTTCCCTGTCGGCGGCGGTCTCTCGGGCGCGGGTGGCCGAGCGTGCCCGGCAATCGGCGACCGCCTCGCCCGCTGCCGACGCGGCGGAGCGCGCGGAATCGACTTCCGCCTGAAGCGCATTGGGATCGGGAAGGCTGGCCAATCCCTTCGTGGCGACCTCGACGGCTTCCGCCGCCGCGGCCGAGAGGGGGGCAAGGTCACTGCGACGGTCTTCAAGACCGGCCTTTTGGGCGTCGAGCCTCTCAAGCGCCGTCGCGGCGGAGTCCCCCGCACGCGCCGCGTCGCGCGCCGCCCGTTCGGCTTGAGACGCCGCGTTGCGAGAGGAGTCGGCTTCCCACCGAAACCGCTCGACGGCCTGCACCGCCTGATCCCTCTCGGCCTCGGCGTCGCTGACCGTTGCGCCCAACCCCGGCAATGTCCGATCGATTTCCGCCAGCCGATTGGCACGGAGCAACCGTTCGGCCGCAGCAGCGCCACCCCCGACACTGACGAACCCGTCCCAGCGCCGCATCACGCCATCGCGCGTAACCAGACGCTGGCCCACGGAGAGCGGCTGCCCTTCGTCGGCGTCCGCCACACCGATCTGGGCGAGGCGACGGCGCAGAGCGTCCGGCGCATCCACTTGCTCGATCAGCGGCGTCAAGCCTGACGCGAGCGGCGGATCATCCGGTTGGAGTTCGCTGCCCTGCCAGCGTCTCGAACCTTCATCTCCGAGGCTGGCTTCAATGTCCTCACCCAAGGCGGCGGCCAGAGCGCGCTCATAGCCGGGCGAAGCCTTGAGCTCGGTGAGCGCCGCGCCACCGCCATGCTCCAGCGCTCGCGCCAGCGCATCGCGTTCGGACTTGGCGGCACTGAGCGCTGCCCGCGCGCCGGCCAGCCGGCTTTCGGCCTCGTCCCGGGCGATGGCCGCATCCGCCCTGCCCTGCTCGGCTGCGGCAAGGGCGGCTTCGGCATCGGCCAGCGACTTGGCGGCGGTTTCGCCCTGCCGCTTGGCCTGTTCGATCGCAGCGCGCTCATTGGCGCCGTCACCCATTGTTCCCAGCTGCTGGTCGAGCCGCTGCTCTTCAGCCGCAATCCGGCCAGCCTGGTTTCGCGCAGACTCCAGCGCGGCCTCGGCCACCCGGCGCTCCGCCCTCATCGCGGCTTCGCGAGCGAGCAACGCCGCAAGGGCGGCTTCGGCCTCGCGGGAAGAAGCCTCGGCCTGGGTTAGTTCCATCGCAATGCGCGCCGAGATCGTCTCCGCGTCAGCCAGCCGGACATCGATCGCCTGCCGTTCCCGGTCGAGCGTGTCGACGGCTTTCGCCGCATCGGCTTTCAAGGCCACTTCGCGCGCCGTTTCCGCTGACAGTGCCTGGGCCAGCCGCTCCAGTTCCGCCAACCGGCGCACCACCGTGTCCCGCTTGGCCCGCGCCGTCGCCAGCTCATGCGCCAGCGTCCGCCCGGCATCCCGCGCCGCAACCGCCGCGTCGCGCCGCTGGGTCAGGGCAGACGCCGCCTGTTCCTGAAGTGCCTGGGCGGCCTGCACCGCCGCTTGCAGCCGGGCCACTTCGGTTTCCGCCGCCTTGGCCTCTTCGTTCGCGACCCCGGCTGCCCGATCCGCGTCGGCCCAGCGTGCAAAGACTAGCTTTCCTTCTGCAAGCCTGATCTTGTCGGTCAGCGCGCGATAGCGCTCGGCGGCGCGCGCCTGTCGCCGGAGAGCCGCGGCGCGGGCTTCCTGGTCGGATAGCAACTCGTCGAGCCGCTGGAGATTGGCCTCGGTCGCGCGAAGTTTGGATTCGGCATCCTTGCGCCGGGCATGAAGTCCCGAAATCCCCGCCGCTTCCTCCAGCATCATCCGGCGCTCGACCGGCTTGGCGGCGATCACCGCGCCGATCCGGCCCTGGCTCACCAAGGCTGGCGAATGGGCGCCGGTCGCGGCGTCCGCGAACAGCAACGAAACGTCCTTTTGCCGGACGTCGCGCCCGTCGATCCGATAGGCGGAGCCGGCGCCGCGCTCGATGCGGCGGGTGACCTCGCTCTCGCCGCCCTTGTCGCTATCGCCTTCGCCGGGTTCGCGCTCGATCAGAAGAGACACTTCGGCGAAATCGCGCGCCGCCCGGGTCGCGGTGCCGGCGAAGATGACGTCTTCCATCCCGCCGCCGCGAAGCGACTTGGGCGAGGCTTCGCCCATCACCCAGCGGATCGCTTCCAGCAGGTTCGACTTGCCGCAGCCATTGGGGCCGACGACTCCCGTCAGCCCCGGCTCGATGCGCAGTTCCGCCGGCTCGACGAAGCTTTTGAAGCCGCTGAGTTTCAGCCGGCGGAAACGCAACCCTCAAGCCCCCTTGTCGTCATTTTAGCCGGCCAGCGCTTCCTTGATCTTCGGCTCCAGCGCTTCCCACGTCGCGGCCTTGTCGACCAGCGTCCCGTTGATCAGGAAGGACGGCGTGCCGGGGATGTTGAAGTTCGACGCGGCATCGCTGTTCATCTGGACCAGCTGGTTAACCGCCGCTTCATCGGCCAGGCAGGCTTCGGCCTTGGCGCGCGGCACGCCGCGCATCGCGGCGAACGGCTTGAGGCCCGCGATGTCGGCGATGGTCGAAAATTGTTGCGCGGGCGTCATCGTCTGAAGCGACTGCATCTTCGCCGGGTCGGCCGCCTGGATCTTGCCGATCCAATCGGCCTGCTCGGCATAAAGGCCGCGAGTGAGGCCGAAAAAGCTCGCTTCGCCGCCGCAGCGGGCAATCAGCGACGCGGCAACATCGAACGGGTCACGCACGAAGTTGCGGAATTCCCACGAAACCAGCCCCTTCTTCACATAATTGTCGACCAGTGGCTTGGCGCCCTTCTCCTCGAACTCGGCGCAGTGCGGGCAGGTCATCGACCCGAATTCGACCAGCTTCACCTTCGCATTGGGATTGCCCATCACGAAACCGCCTTCCGCTGTCTTCGTGACGATGGTCGACCAGTCGCCATTGTTGGGCGCTGCGACCGGAGTCGCGGTCACTTCGGGCGCGGTGGTATTGCTCGCGCCCTTTTCGGCATTGCAGGCGGTGGCGAGCAGCGCCGCCGAACCGAGGATCAGATAGCTGAATTTCATGACGTTCATTTGCTCCGGGAAATAACTGGGATGACGATGGATTCGTTGTGGACGGACGGGACCCCCCTCGATCCGGCGAGCTTCCCCGCCAGCGATTCGAGGCAGGCGCGAAGTTCCGGATCGGCAATCTGGCGAAGGCCCTCGCCAAGCTCCTTCGGCACCGGTGCCGACGGGGGCCGTTCCACCTTAGGCGCCGGCCTGGCAGACCTGCCCTGGCGAAACGCGATCTTGTCGACCGCCGCATAGCCGAAGAACCGGTTGACCCGCTCGATGATCAGCGGCGCCAGATGCTGCATCAGCGGCGCATGGGCGCCCTCGACCGACAGGGTCAGCGTGCCGTGGGATTTCTTGCCCGCCGGGAAGCGGATCGATTCGGGGGTCGATACTTTGGCGTAGCGATCGCCGACGATCTCCGTCCACCGACTGACCACCGCGCCCTGGACGAAACCGAAGCGCTTGAAAGTGGTCCCGGCAATGTCGCCGACGAGCTCGCCCGCCGCACGGGCATGGCCGCGGCGCGGAGCATCTTCGGCAGATTCGGAACGTCGGGACTTCGCCATCGCGCGCGACCATGCCATAGCGATTTCATGCCCGCCAGTGCCGCGAAGCGGATGATCGACAAACGACGCGCTGCCAAGCAGCTCCTCGACTATTATGACCGGCATGCCCGTGCGCTCCCGTGGCGCAGCGGTCCAAGCGAGGGTCCCGCCGACCCTTACCAGGTGTGGCTAAGCGAAGTGATGCTGCAGCAGACCACGGTGGCGACCGTGAAGCCGCGCTTTCGCCGCTTTATCGAGCGTTGGCCGACGGTCGAAGCGCTTGCGGCGGCGCCGGATGAGGATGTCCTGCAGGAATGGGCCGGCCTCGGCTATTATGCCCGCGCCAGAAACCTGATCGCCTGCGCGCGGCAAGTCGCGGCGATCGGCAGCTTTCCGCGAACGGAGCCGGAACTGCGCAAGCTGCCGGGCCTTGGCGCCTATACCGCCGCCGCCATCGCGGCGATTGCCTTTGGCGAACGCGCGGTGGTCGTCGATACCAATGTCGCGCGGGTTGTCGCGCGCCTGCACGGCGTCGATCGGACGCTGATCGAGGCGCAGGCCGAGATCCGGCAATTCGCGGACGATATGACACCGGCCGACCGTCCCGGCGATTTCGCGCAGGCGATGATGGACCTCGGCGCCACCGTTTGCCGCCCCAAAAAGCCCCTGTGCCCCGAATGTCCACTCGCCGCCGATTGCCGGGCCTTCGCCAGCGGCAATCCGGAGGCCTTCCCGGCCCCCAAGGTCAGGCGCCAGCGGCCCCACCGCAACGGGATTGCCTGGTGGATCGAGCGGGAGGGCGCGATCTGGCTGGTGCGGAGGCCGGCGAAGGGAATGCTTGGCGGGATGGCCTCGCTGCCCGGCCCGGAGTGGGACAAGGGCGAATCCGTCGGATCGGAATTGGCGACCGTTTCGCACGGCTTCACCCACTTCACGCTCGACCTTCACATCGTCGCGCGCGCCGCGCCCGCCGATGCAGCAGGCTGGTGGCAGCCGCTCGATCGAATAGATACAGCGGGGCTTCCGACCCTATATGCCCGCGCGGTCGAAGCCATGCTTGCCAGAAAGGAATCCCTTGCCGCCTGAACCCTTTTTCGCCGGCGAGGGGCTCGACCGGGCCGATCCGCTTCGCGCCGATCCGGATGCCATCGCCAGGCTGCGCGACCGGCCCGACGCACGAGCCCTGGCCTGGGACAATGGTGCACCCCAGGTGGATCAGGAGGGCAGGTTGCTGTGGCAGGCGATTTCCGATGAAACGCCGGTCTTTCTGGGCCTTGAAGATGGCTCGCCGCGCTTCTCGATCCTTCCCGACGGAACCGCTCCGGTCGACGCCCGGGCCCATTTCGCTTTGCTCGCCATGCTCGACCCTGCGCAGGCGCCGATTTTCGCCGCTGCGCTGAGCCTGGCCAACTGGCATCGCCGCCACGGCTTTTGCTCGGTTTGCGGCAAGCCCACCCTTCCCAACCGCGGCGGCTGGTCGCGGGCGTGCGCAGCGTGCGGCAACGAGCATTATCCCCGCGTCGACCCGGTCGTGATCATGCTGGCCGAGCATGACGGCAAGCTGCTGCTTGGCCGGTCGCACCACTACCCGCCCGGCCGCTATTCGGCGCTGGCCGGATTCGTCGAGCCGGGGGAGACGATCGAGGCCGCGGTCGCGCGCGAATTGAAGGAGGAAGCCGGGATCGAGGTCGCCGATATCCGCTACCTCGCCAGCCAGCCCTGGCCTTTCCCGTCATCCCTCATGATCGGCGCCCATGCGCGGGCCCTAAGCGATTCGGTGGTGGTCGATACCAACGAGCTCGACGACGCCCGCTGGTTCAGCCGCGAAGACGTCGTTGGCGCACTTGCGGGCAACGACAACGCCGCTTTCAAGGCCCCCACCCGCTCGGCGATCGCGCGGACGCTGCTCGAAGCTTGGGTCGACGGCTTGAAGTAAGCATATTGCGGCCTTAAAGGCTGCACCAAATCCAACCATTTCTCGGCAAGGCCGCGCGGGGTTTCATGCAAGATCGTCAGAATACCATCAACGGCTGGATATTGTTCGCGGGCATCGTCGTCCTGGGCGGCTCGATCGTCTCGGGCGAAGTGTTCAAGGCGGAACGGCCCGAGAAAATGGGTTATCCGATCGAAGGCGTCGTGGCCGAGGGCGAAGGCGCGGAAGCGGCCAAGCCGATCGAATTCTACCTTGCGTCGGCCGACCCGACGAAGGGCGAGCAGGTCTTCAAGAAGTGCACCGCTTGCCACAATGCCGACAAGGGCGGAGCGAATGCACTGGGCCCGAATCTGTGGGGCGTCATTGGCGAACCGGTGGGCAAGGGCGCGCACGGCTTCGCCTTCTCCGACGCGCTTGCCAGCCATGGCGGCACCTGGGACTGGAACACGATGAGCGAATGGCTCGCCAACCCCAAGAAATTCGCGCCCGGCACCAAGATGACCTTTGCCGGCCTC
The DNA here is from genome assembly GCA_946886645.1 of uncultured Sphingomonas sp. The sequence goes on along the minus strand of CAMPIY010000089.1, from coordinate 249 downwards.
AGCAATCCCGAGGATCGTGCGAACGTCATCGCCTTCCTCAATGCGCATAGCGATGCCCCGAAGCCGATGCCTGCGGCTCCGGCCGAAGCCGCTCCCGCGGAAGGCGACAAGGCGGCTGCCGAAGCCGCCGGGGCCGGTGCCGAGAAGGCAGCGAACGAGCCGGTGCTCAACGAAGCGACCGCCGCCAAGGGCCCGCAGAAGAGCATCGGCGGCGAGGCCGCGCCCAAGCCAGCTCAATAAGGTGTGCCG
>CAMPIY010000088.1 GCA_946886645.1 uncultured Sphingomonas sp. | reverse complement strand
TTGCCAGACCCGCCCTTCTGCGATGCCATTGCCAGAACGCGCATTCTATTCCCCTCGGCAAATCACGGTGATTTGATGCTCACCTGACAGCAAAGGCCCTAAAAACTGGTTAATGTCGGCCCGACCTTGTTCGCCGTGCGCGAGTGGAGCTAGGGTTAAGGAAACCGGCCGGAATCGAACAATGCGCACCCTGTTGCTTGCCCTCGCCATTGGAATTGCACCGCTTCCCGCCTCGGCCCAGACCGTGCGCGCCGGGATCGACGCCTGGCAAAAGGGAGAGGCGGCCGCCGCGGTAGGCATCTGGCGGCCGCTCGCCGAAAAGGGTGATGCCGACGCCGCGTTCAACCTCGGACAGGCATATCGCCTCGGCAAAGGCGTGCCGCTCGACCTTGCGCAGGCCCAGAGCTGGCTCGAACGCGCCGCCCGAAAAGGTCATGTCGATGCCGCCGCGACGCTTGGGCTATTGCTGTTCCAGAACGGCAATCGGGTCAGCGGCATGCGCTGGTTGAAAGCCGCGGCGCAGGCGGGCGAACCACGCGCGCTGCTGATGGTCGGAACCGCGATGTACAATGGCGACGAGGTTCCTCGGGACCCGATCACAGCCTATGCCTATGTCAGCCGCGCCGCGGCACAGGGGCTGGCGCCCGCCAAAGCGACACTGGCGGACATGGACCAGTTCATGCCGTTGGAGCAGAGGCAGAAAGGCCTGGCGCTCGCCCAGCAGATGGCGGGAGGAAAGAAGCCGCCGCCGGCGAAGCCTGTCGCCGCCAAGCCTGCGCCCACTGCCAGGCAACCGGTGGCGAAAGCGCCCTCCACCGCACGAGCGACTGCCGCCGCACCGACAAATGCGCGAGGCAATTGGCGCATCCAGCTGGGGGCATTTAGCCAGAAATCATCGGCCGAAAGCCTGTTCGCGAAGGTCGCAGGCAAGGTTTCGGGACGACAGGTCTATTATGTCCCGGTCGGCAAGATCACCCGCTTGCAAGTCGGTCCGTTCGAAAGCCGGGCGGCGGCAAGCTCCGCCTGCGCCCGCCTGGCGCCCCAGGCCTGTTTTCCGGTGGAAGCCCGCTAAGCCTGCCACTCGCTGCGGGGAATGCCCTGCATCCAGAGCAGCGCAGTGAGGTCGTGGTGACGGATAATGCCGTCCGCCACTTGGGCCAACGCCGGTTTGGGCCGGTAGCCAACGCCCAATCCCGCCAGCTCGACCAAGGGGACATCGTTGGCTCCATCGCCGATGGCCACCATTGATTCCGGCCCCAACCCCCGGCCGGCGAGAACTTCTTCCGCCAGGCCGCGCTTGGCCGCGGCATCGACGATCTTGCCGACCGTTTGGCCAGTCAATTTGCCGTCTTCCACCGCCAGCCTGTTGGCGCTCATCCGCTCGAAGCCAAGCTGCATCGCGATCGGCCGAACGAAATCGGTAAACCCGCCCGAGACCAGTAAGGTCAGCACGCCGCGGCCTTTGAGGGTCGCGATCAGTGTGGATGCACCGGGATTGGGCCGGATGCGGGCCTTCAGGCACTCGGCCAGGACTTTTTGGTCCAGGCCTCGGAGCAACGCTACCCGTTCCGCCAGCGCATGGGCGAAGTCCAGTTCGCCCTGCATCGCCCGCTCGGTGATCTCGGCAACTTTTTCCTTGAAGCCGGCATAGTCGGCCAGTTCGTCGATGCATTCCTGGCCGATCATGGTCGAATCCATGTCGGCAACGAACAGGCGGACCGGCCCGCGCCCGCTGCTATGGACCGCAAAATCCACCCCTTCCAACTTCGCCAGCGCCTGCCGGGCGGCGGCGAGGTCGCCATCGATTGCCAAATCGGCCGCGTCGCCCTCATCGATCCATGACAGGAAGCTAGCACCGGGGACTCGATCGAGCGCTTCGGCGAGCAGTCTTTCGTCCAGCCGTCCGGCTGCTATCAGCGTCGCAATGGCCAAGGAATTGCCTCCCGTCGCTCTCATCGCCGGTCCGACCGCCAGCGGCAAGTCGGAGCTGGCGCTGAGGTTGGCCGAAGCGAACGGAGGCGTGATCGTCAACGCCGACAGCGCGCAAATCTATCGCGACCTGCCCATCCTGTCGGCCGCTCCTTCCGCCGACGACCTGAAGCGCGCGGAGCATCGGCTCTACCGCATTCGCGACGGGGCCGAGCCTTGCTCGGCCGCCGACTGGGCCGATCTGGCCAAGGCCGAGATTTCCCAGATTCATGGAAGCAATCGCCTGCCGATCCTCGTTGGCGGCACCGGCCTCTACCTTCGAACGTTGCTCGACGGGATCGCGCCCATTCCACCGATCGATCCCGGCATCCGCGCGGAAGTGCGCGCTGCCGGCGTGTCGGAAAATCTCGCAGCGCTCATGCCGCTCGATCCCATCGCGGCGACTTCGCTCAATCCGGGCGACACCACGCGCATCGCGCGGGCACTTGAAGTGGTATGGTCGACCGGGCGCACGCTCACGCAATGGCAGGAGAAGCTTGAAGGCGGGATCGGCGAGCAAATTGCCCTGCGGCCGATCCTGCTGCTCCCTCCCCGGCCCTGGCTCAACGAGCGCTGCGACCGGCGGTTCGCCGCGATGGTGGATGAGGGAGCTGTCGAGGAAGTCCGGGCGTTGCTCGATCGAAACCTCGATCCCCAACTGCCGGTCATGCGGGCGATCGGCGTTGGCGAGCTTTGCGCGTTCATCGAGGGCAATCTGACCAAGGCCCAGGCGATTGCAGCGGGTCAGCAGGCCACCCGCCGCTACGCCAAACGGCAATATACATGGTTCACCAACCAGCCGCCGCCGACCTGGCCGAGATTTGGAGAAGCTCTGGAGGGCGATGCATTCGATCGGGCGCTGGCGCTGCTCCGCGGGGCGGAGTAGCCACGGGTCATGGACGCAAAGCGCGACGCCGACATCGATCCCGCCCCACTCATCGGGAAGCGCGTGGCCATCATCGGCTACGGAAACCAGGGCCGGCCGCAAGCCCTGAACCTTCGCGACAGCGGGATCGACGTCGTGATCGGCCTTCGCGGCGGCTCTCCAAGCGCCGCGCGAGCCGAGGCGGATGGAATTCGGACGGTCGGAATTGAGGAAGCTGCGTCATCGGCCGACGTCCTGATGCTGCTTGCTCCGGATGAGACGCTGTCGGCCATTTACCGCGAGGTGGAACCGGTCCTGCGCAACGGCGCTGCGCTTGGCTTCAGTCATGGTCTCGCGATCCGCTTCGGCTTCATCGTTCCGCGCCCCGACCTCGATGTGTTCATGGTGGCGCCCAAGGGACCCGGCACGGCGCTTCGCTCGCTTTATGAGGCTGGCCAGGGAATGGTCGCGCTCTACGCCGTTGCCCAAGATGCGACCGGATCGGCGGAAGCCATCGCCCTTGCCTATGGTGGGGCGATCGGCTGCGGCCGGGCGGGCCTGCTTCCATCCACCTTTGCCGAGGAATGCGAAGCGGATCTGTTCAACGAGCAGGCGGTCGTTTGGGGCGGGGTGCCCGAAATATTGATCGCCGGCTTCGACACGCTGGTCCGGGCGGGCTTCAGTGAGGAAGTCGCCTATATGGAGTGCGTCGGCGAGCTGAAGCTGATCGCCGACCTCATCGAGCAGCGCGGAATTGCCGGGATGCGTGAAGCGATCAGCAATACGGCCGAGCTGGGCGCGGTGATGGGCGGACCGCGCATCGTCGACGACGGGGTTCGCGAACGGATGTCCGAAATCCTGAATGAAATCCGGGCCGGCCGCTTCGCCGATGCCCTTCGCGACGAGGAGGCATCAGGTTATCCGCGCTTGCGCGCTGCCCGCCAGAAAGCACGGGAGCTTTCGGTGGAATCTGCCCGGAAGCGCCTGCTCGACTAGGGCAGCGTTACTTCTTCACGAACGCGGTCCCCGATAGACGCGCGTTCCGTATAGACTCGCTGGAGGCCGCGGTGGGCGGCGCGGGCAGCCGGATCCTCCGTAGCCAATGCCAGCTCGGCCTCTTCGGCGGCGCGGCGCGCATAATATCCCTTGTCATGCTCGCTCATGACCATTCTCCCGCATCGCGAACGGCCTGCCTAGCAAATTTCGTCGGGCCTGTCGTCACCGGCAATGAAAAAGGGGCGCCGAAACCGGACGCCCCTTCCCCATTTTGGCATATCGCTTGGATTAGAAGCGGGTGCCGATCGTCGCAGCGATCTGGTGACGGCTGAAATCGGACTCATAGTTCGAGTAGCGATATTCGCCGCCGACATAAGCCTTGCCGGCGATCAGGAACTGCGCACCGGCGCCCAGGCGGAAACCGTCGCCGTTGGCGCCGCCGAAGTCTTCGACCTTCAGGCGAGCATTGGTGTAGCCGCCCTTGACGTAGATGTTGGCGCGCGGGCTCACCGCGAAGGTGGCGCGAAGGCCGGCATAGAGGTCGCGGCCGGTGGTGACGGGGCCGTAGTCGGTCGTCGAATCCGAAGCTTCGACGTCGACGCCGAGCGCGGCGGTGTTGCCGACGGCAAAGTCGTAACCGGCGCCAACGCCGAACAGGATGCCGCCCTCGTCTTCGCCAGCGAAGCTGACGATGTCATAGCCAACGAGCGCTTCGACACGGGCGCCCGTCGGGGCGGCGGTCTGCGCGGCGGCCGGGGTCGCGGCAATTGCGGCGACCGACAGGCCGACCAGCGAAACAATCTTCTTCACTTACTTTACTCCCACACAAAAAATACTCCCGAGCACGGCCGGAGCCGTCTCGGGAGGGTGGGCGCGCTTAATCCGGCGATTGCGTTTTAGGCAACAATTTCTTCGACGAACGGCGGAGAAAAAGACGAACGTCATCGTTTTACCGAATCGCGCAAGATGCCTCGGGACACGGCAAAGTGTCACCAATCCTTTGTAGTTGTTGGATATTTAGCGGCGGCCGAACAATTTTTCGATATCCGCGTGAGCCAGCTTTACCCATGTCGGGCGGCCATGGTTGCACTGGCCCGAATGGGGCGTGACCTCCATTTCCCGGAGCAGGGCGTTCATTTCCGCGACGGAAAGGACGCGCCCTGCCCTCACCGAACCGTGGCAGGCCATGGTTGCGGCGACATGGTCCAGCCGGTCGCGAAGGGCCAGCGAGGAGCCCAACTCCGCAAGCTCGGCGGCGACATCGTCGATCAAACCCGGAATATCCGCCTTGCCGAGCGCGGCCGGTACCGTCCTCACCAATATGGTCGTCGGGCCGAACCGCTCCAGCTCAAGGCCCAGTGCGCCCAGGTCGGGAGCGGCGCCTTCCAGGCGGTCGCAGTCCGGTTCGTCCAGCTCGACGACTTCCGGGATCAGCAGCGCCTGGCGAGCGATCTGCCCGTCCCCGGTGGCTTTGCGCATGCGCTCCAGGACAAGCCGTTCGTGGGCAGCGTGCTGATCGACGATGACGAGACCGTCTTCGGCTTCGGCGACGATGTAGGTTGCCGCGACCTGGCCGCGGGCGACGCCGAGCGGATAAGCGGGAACAGGTGCGATTGCGGGCTCCGCGCGGGCAGCAGGCTGGTGGCCGAAGTCAAGCTTTCGCTCGGCTACAACGGCGCTGGGTATTTCCGCGAATGCGGGAATGCGGTCGTCGCGAGGAAATTCATCGCCTGTGCCGATTGGCTCGGACTGCCAGTTGACCGCCGCCGCGAACTGCTCCCGGGCGGCGCTGCGATGGCCGGCCTCGTCCAGCGCTGCTCTCAGGCCGCCAATGATGAGGCCGCGCACCGCCGCGGGATCGCGGAACCGCACCTCGGTCTTGGCCGGGTGGACGTTGATGTCGACCTCGCCCGCAGGGACCGTCACGAAAAGGGCGGCGATCGGGTGGCGGTCGCGCGCCAACAGGTCGCGATAGGCGCCTCTCAGCGCTCCAATCAGCAGCCGGTCCTTCACCGGCCGGTCGTTGACGAACAGATATTGGCGGTCGGCCATGCCGCGGTTGAAGGTCGGAAGGCTCACCACACCGGTCAGCCCCATGCCCTCGCGCACGCAATCGATCCCGATTCCGTGGCGCTCCAGGTCCCGGTCGAGCAGTGCCGCCACTCGCGTCGGCTGGTCCGACGCCTGGACGGACAGCGTCCTCCGACCATCATTCTCCAGGGTGAAGGCAACGTCCGGCCTGGCCATCGCGAGGCGCTTCACTGCATCGAGGCAGGCGGCATATTCCGCGCGGGGGCTCCGCAGGAACTTGCGTCGCGCGGGGACCTTGTCGAACAGTCCCTCGACCCGGACCCGGGTGCCGGGCGGAAGCGCGGCCGGCCCCTCTTCCGCCTTCGCGCCATGGTCCACGGCAACCCGCCACCCATCCGATCCGCGCGTGCGGCTCTCCAGCGTCAGCCGGGAAACGCTGGCGATCGACGGCAGTGCTTCGCCGCGAAAGCCGAAGCTGGTGACGGACTCGATCCGGTCGTCGGGCAATTTGGAGGTCGCGTGCCGCTCCAGGGCGAGCGCCATCTCGTCGGGCGCCATGCCGCAGCCGTCGTCGGTCACTTCGACTAAATCGAGGCCGCCCGCGCCCAGGCGAATCGCGACGTTCGCTGCCCCGGCATCCAGCGCGTTTTCGACCAACTCCTTGAGAGCGCTGGCCGGCCGTTCCACCACTTCGCCCGCGGCGATGCGATTGATGAGTTCGGAAGGCAGCCTTCTTATTGACATGTTAACGGTCCTAGCCCAATCGAAAGGCTCCTGCGAAGCGCTGAATTGTCCAGGTGATTCAAGCAGCTTTTACAAGGACTTGGATAATGGGCGGTGAATCGGGCCGGCTGGGTGGCGGTCCTCTTCCAAACAAATAGCGAGAGACGGGAAAAGCATGTTCTGGACGCGGTGGTTCAAGTGGATGTCGCATGACATGGCGATCGACCTGGGGACGGCCAATACGCTGGTCTATGTCCGCGGCCGGGGCATCGTCCTGAACGAGCCTTCGGTGGTGGCGATCGAAACGATTAACGGGACCAAAAAGGTCAAGGCCGTCGGCGAAGACGCCAAGCTGATGATGGGCAAGACGCCCGACCAGATCGAGGCCATCCGTCCCCTTCGCGACGGCGTCATCGCCGACATCGATGTCGCCGAGCAGATGATCAAGCACTTCA
>CAMPIY010000087.1 GCA_946886645.1 uncultured Sphingomonas sp. | reverse complement strand
TGGTCGAGGTGCTGGAGAATGTCCGCGACGCCGAGGAAGGGCCGATCCTGGTCCATGCGGTGACGGTGAAAGGCAAGGGCTATGCCCCCGCCGAAAACGCCGCCGACAAATATCATGGCGTCGTCAAGTTCGACATCGTGTCCGGCAAGCAGGACAAGGGTCCGGGCGGCGGGCCGCCAGCCTATACAGCGGTGTTCGCCGATGCTCTGAAGGCGGAAATGGCACGCGACGAGAAGGTGGTTGCCATCACCGCCGCGATGCCTTCCGGGACGGGCCTCGACAAGGTCGAGCAAGCCTTCCCTGACCGGACCTTCGACGTCGGGATCGCCGAGCAGCATGCCGTCACCTTCGCGGCCGGGCTGGCCGCTCAAGGTCATCGGCCCTTCTGCGCGATCTATTCGACCTTCCTTCAGCGCGCCTACGACCAGGTCGTCCACGACGTGGCGATCCAGAATCTGCCCGTGCGGTTCGCGATGGACCGCGCGGGGCTGGTCGGCGCTGACGGCTGCACACACGCCGGCAGCTTTGACCTCGCCTATCTCTGCACCTTGCCGAACATGGTGGTCATGGCCGCCGCCGACGAGGCCGAGCTGGTCCACATGGTCCACACCATGGCGCTGCACGATAGCGGACCCAGCGCGGTCCGCTATCCCCGCGGGAACGGGCGCGGGTTGCTGCTGCCCGAGGTCCCGCAGCGACTGGAAATCGGCAAGGGCCGCATCGTCCGCGAAGGCAAGACGGTCGCGATCCTCTCGCTCGGAACGCGGCTCGAGGAGGCGGAGAAGGCCGCCGACATGCTCGAGGCGAAAGGCCTGTCGACGACGGTGGCCGACCTGCGCTTCGCCAAGCCGCTCGACGAAGAGCTGATCCGCAAGCTTCTGACGAGCCATGAAGTCGCGGTCACGATCGAGGAGGCAGCGGTCGGCGGTTTCGGCGCACATGTCCTGACGCTGGCCAGCGACGAGGGACTGATCGACGCGGGTCTCAAGCTCCGCACCATGCGCCTTCCCGATGTCTTTCAGGACCAGGATTCGCCGCAGAAGCAGTATGACGAGGCCGGCCTCAACGCCCCGCAAATCGTCGAGACCGTGTTGAAGGCGCTGCGCCGTAACGACATTGGCGCGGACGCGGGAGCGATCGCCTGAGCCTTAGCCAGTGGTTGCTGATCGGTGCGATCGCGCTGATCGCCCTGTTCCTCGCGACCATGCCATTTCCGCGCCTCCAGCATCAGCGATTGGCCCGGCGGCGCGAGCGGATCGATGCCGCCAAATTCGAACGGCTGATGGTCAAGGCCGGCGTTTCGCCGACCACGACCCGCTTCCTGTGGCGCGAACTGGGCCCGCATTATCATCATCCGCTCCGGCCGGTGCCGCAAGACCGGCTGGAAAGTGAGATTCTGGTGGATCGACCGGAGATCGAAGGTCTGATCATGCACTTCTGGCGCTCGATGCGCGGGGGAGATGCTCTCCCGGCCTTTTCGCCGTTGGCATCCGATCCGACCGTCGCCGAACTCGGCCGCCACCTCGACCTCATGGCCGGCTGGACGATCCGGAGCGTGGCGTGAGTGCGTGGCGTCGATGGACCCGCCGGCTGCTGGTCCTCATCGCCACAGTCCTGATTATCGGCTCGTTCCTGCCGGTTTGGCAGACCGATCTTTGGTGGGTGAGGGAATGGGATTACCCTCGGCTGCAGGTCGCCGGGCTGCTCGTCATCGTTGGCGGGGCGCTGTGGCTGCTGGATCGGCGCCGCTCGCGCGCATTTGGCGTGCTCATCGTCGGTTGCACGGCGGCGCTGGCGTGGCAGCTCACTCACTTCATCGCCTACCTGCCGCCCTACCCGAAAGAGGTGGCTAGCGCGAATGGCTGTGCGCCCGACCGGCAGCTGTCGCTGCTCAATGCCAATGTGCTGATGACGAACAAGAGTTACGACCGGTTGCTCCATCTGGTGAAGAAGGCAAACCCGGATGTGCTGCTGCTGCTGGAAACCGACCAGGCATGGCAAGGAGCGGTCGAAGGCCTGAGGAAGACCTATCCGTTCCGCCTTTCCGAACCGATTCCCAATACTTACGGCATGATCCTGATGTCGCGACTACCGATGAAAGGGCGGATCGAGCATCGGCTCCAGGCCGGCGTGCCCTCGGCAAAGGTCTCGTTGCAGCTCCGCGACGGGCAAGAGATCATCCTGCACGCGCTCCATCCCGAACCGCCCTGGCCCGGCGACGATAGCGGGGAGCGCGATGCGGAGCTGGTCGGCGTCGGCCGCGAGGTCCGCGACGAGGGGCGGGCGGCCATTGTGATGGGCGACCTCAACGACGTCGCCTGGTCGCGCACGTCGCGTCTGTTCAAGAAGGTCGCAGGGGTCGGCGATCCGCGGGTCGGCCGCGGTTTCTATCCGACCTTCAATGCCAATTGGCCCCTGCTGCGCTGGCCGCTCGATCATCTGTTCGTCAGCCCGCATTTCAGGCTGATGTCGATCGACCTGCTCGGCGATATCGGGTCGGATCACTTCCCGATCAGCTTCCGGCTGTGCCTGCAGGAGGACGCGGGCAGGCGATTGGTTCCGGCGCAAGCTCCCGCCGGAACGGAAGCCGAAGCATCCAACGAATTGCGTGATGGCCGGGCCGAAAAGCGGGAAGAAAATGCCCGCTAAGGTTCGAGCCGACCAACTGCTTGTTGCGCAGGGCCTGGCGGAGAGCCGGACGCGGGCGCAGGCGCTGATCCTGGCCGGGAACGTGTTCGTGGGCGACCGACGGGTGGCCAAGGCCGGCGACATGCTGGCCGGAGACGCGGTGTTGACGGTCAAGGGGCGCGACCATCCCTGGGTGTCGCGTGGCGGGATCAAGCTCGACCATGGGCTGACGCATTTCGGTTTCGGCGTGAACAAGGCCGTGGCCCTTGATGTCGGCAGCTCGACGGGCGGTTTCACCGATGTCCTGCTGAGCCGGGGTGCAAAGCGCGTTTATGCGGTTGATGTCGGCACCAACCAGCTCGCCTGGAAGCTTCGCAGCGATGAGCGCGTGATCGTTCACGAGCAAACCAACGCGCGCGATTTGAATACCGGCATCATTCCCGAGCGGATCGACATCGTCGTTTGCGATGCCAGCTTCATCGCGCTTCACAAGGTGCTCGATGCGGCTCTGGACCTGGCCCGGCCGGGAGCGGCGCTGGTGGCGCTGGTCAAACCGCAGTTCGAGGCCGGGCGCGAGGAAGTAGGGAAGGGCGGCGTGGTGCGCGATCCCGCGGTCCACCAGCGTGTTTGCGATGCCGCCGTCACCTGGGTCCAATCGAAAGGCTGGCGCGTTTGCGGGGTCGAGCCGAGCCCGATTACCGGGCCGGAAGGCAATGTCGAATTCCTGCTCGGCGCGATCAAGGAGGATTGAATGGCAACCATCGGACGCGCGGGGCATGGAATTTGGAAAACGGCCCTGGTCACCGTCCCGGCGATCGTCATCGTCGGCACGCTGATGGGCTATCTGTCCAACAGCGGCTTCAGCAACAGCTGGTACGCGGGCCTCGTAAAGCCCGCGTTCCAACCGCCGTCCTGGGCGTTCGGAGTGGTATGGCCCATCCTCTACGCGCTGATGGGCATCGCGCTGGCGATGATCCTGAAGGAGCCCCCGTCGCACAGACGCAGCAACGCGCTCTGGCTCTTTGGCGGGCAGCTTGCTCTGAACTTCGCATGGTCGCCGGTCTTTTTCGGGATGCGGATGATCGATGTCGCGCTGGTCATCATCCTGGTGATGCTGTTCATGGCGACAGCGGCCGCGAACCTGTTCCGCCGCATTCGAAAGCTGGCGGGATGGCTGTTGCTTCCCTATCTGGCGTGGTTGTGCCTGGCCACCGCCCTCAACTATGAGACCGGAAGGCTGAACCCGGGCGCGGATTCCGCGCCGATGGGCATCACGGGAGCTTGAGTGAAATGCAATCGCAGAACCGTATTTTCGACGATCTCGCCAAGATGATGAACGGCGTGGCCGGGACCATGGCCGGCATGGGCCGCGAGGCCGAATCCTCCATGCGTGAGAAAATGCGCGAGTGGGTCGGCGGAATGGATTTCGTCAGTCGCGACGAGTTTGAGGCGGTCAAGGCGATGGCCGCCGCCGCGCGCGACGAAAATGATGCCCTGAAAAAGCGGATCGAAGCGCTTGAGGCAGCGGCGAAACCCAAAACGGCCAAACCGCGCGCGGGAGCGAAATCCTGACCGAAATCGTCGAAACCGACGAGCGCGACGACGGCGCTCCGATCGAGGTGCTCGAACAATATTTCGACGCCCGTGGATGGGCGTGCGAGCGCGCGGGCGACGGGGAAATCATCGCCTCGGCAACAGGTAGCTGGGCGCAGTACGAGCTTCGCGGCGTCTGGCGCAGCGAAGACCAGGTGCTGCAGTTCCTGGCCTTCCCCGACATCAAGGTCGGGAGCGAAAAGCGCGCGGCGATCTACGAAGCGCTGGGCCTGATCAACGAACAGCTTTGGCTGGGCCATTTCGAGCTTTGGTCCGGATCCGGCCTGATCGTCTTCCGCCACGCCGCGCTGGTCGGGGAGGGCGACACGCTGACCTTCGAACAGGCCGAGGCGATCAGCGAGGCCGCGATCGAGGAGTGCGAGCGCTTCTACCCCGTCTTCCAGTTCGTTCTGTGGGGCGGAAAGTCGCCCGGCGAGGCGATCTCCGCGGCGCTGATCGACACCGCCGGCGAGGCATGACGCCATGACGGCCGTTTTCCCGGCGCCGGCCTGGCTGGTCGGGTGCGGCAATATGGCCGGGGCGATGGTCGAGGGCTGGCGGGCTGGAGGGGTCGACATGTCCGCTGTGACCGTGATCCGGCCAAGCGGCACGCCGGTGGAGGGCGTGCGGACCATCACGACTTATCCTGATGAAAAGCCGGCGTTCGTGATGCTCGGCTTCAAACCGCAGAAGCTGGACGAGGTTGTGGCTGGGCTCGCCCCGCTTGTTGGCGCGAGGACGACTTTGGTTTCGATGCTCGCCGGAGTGACGGCGGCCTCGCTGCGCGGCCGCTTTCCCGAGGCAAAGGCCATCGTCCGGATCATGCCCAATCTGCCGGTGGCGCAAGTCCAGGGCGTTACCGCGATCTATTCGGCCGACGGAAACCAGGACGAGTTGCACGACGTCCGCCAGCTGATGGCCTCGCTGGGCATGATCGCCTGGTGCGAGACCGAAGAGGAGCTGGGCGTCATTGGGGCAGTCGCAGCGGCAGGCGTTGCCTATGTGGCGCGATTTGGGGAGGCGTTGGCCCGGTCGGGCGAGGCATTGGGCCTTCGTTCTGTCCAAGCTCGAATGGTAGCCGAGCAGACATTGATCGGTACCGGGGCTTTCGCCGCCGCAACGGGCAGCCACATGGCCGACATCGCGCGGCAGGTAGCGAGCCCGAAGGGCACGACCGAGCAGGGATTGGCCGTCCTCGATGCGGCCGATGGCCTGCAGCCGTTGCTCGACCGGACTCTCGACGCCGCCATCCGGCGAGGCAAGGAGCTGGCGGCCGAGGCAGCCGCTCGCGATTGACGGTCTCCTGCTGCTGGCCTAGCGCGGCCCGCAGGAGGAACGAATGGCCGATACCCGCAGCTTCGACGACCGTGATGGATGGATATGGTTCGATGGCAAGCTGGTGCCCTGGCGAGAAGCCAACGTCCATGTGCTGACCCATGCGATGCACTATGCGTCGTCGGTGTTCGAAGGCCAGCGGGCTTATGGCGGAGTCATTTTCCGCCTAAGCGACCATAGCGCCCGGCTCCGCAAGTCGGCTGAGCTGCTCGGCTTTGAAATTCCCTGGACGGTCGAAGAGATCGACGCGGCCTGCAATGAAGTTGTGAAAGCCAACGGCTTTACCGATGCCTATGTCCGTCCGGTCGCCTGGCGTGGATCGGAAAAGATGGGGGTTTCGCCGAAGGGCACCAAGCCGCACCTCGCCATCGCGGCGTGGGAATGGGGCAAATATTTCGCGCCGGAGATCGCCGCCAAGGGCCTGCGCCTCGACATTGCGCCGTGGCGGCGGCCGGCTCCGTACACCGCTCCGGTCCACAGCAAGGCCGCCGGCCTCTACATGATCGCGACCCTGTCGAAGAAGCATGCCGACGAGCGCGGCTACGACGATGCGCTGATGTTCGACTGGCGCGGGCAGGTCGCGGAGGCGACGGGCGCCAACGCCTTTTTCATCAGGAACGGTTCGCTTTATACGCCGACGCCGGACTGCTTTCTCAACGGTATCACGCGTCAAACGGTCATGGACCTTGCCCGCCGCCGCGGCGTCGAGGTGATCGAAAAGGCAATCTGGCCGGAGGAACTGGAAAGCTTCGAACAGATGTTCATCACCGGCAGCGCCGCCGAAGTCACCTTCATCCGGTCCGCCGGGCCGTGGAATTTCGAGATCGGCGACCTCTCGCGCCAGCTGGCCCAGGATTATGACGACCTGGTCAATCGCCGCCTGAATTATTGAGCGGCCCTCGCGGATTCATTGTTTCTTCGTATTCTCGACGCTAGGTTTTCCTCGCCGGATTGGGGAAAGTTGGCGTCGAGGTCGAGTGACGGGGGCAGCGGAAACTTCAGGCCTGGAACGCCGCGCCCGCTCGCGCCGGCTGCGCTTGCGCGACATTTTGTCGATCGCGCCGCCCCGCGACCGCATTTCCCGCGCCGTCCGCCAGGCGCAGATCGATGCATTGGTGAGGCTCGTTCCCGCGACCGTCGCGGTGCAGGTGCTGACCGCCGCCGTCATGGTCGTCGGGCTGCGCGGATCGATCGAAAGCCTTCATCTTGGCGTGTGGTTCGGGACCGCGCTGGCCATCTGCTTCATGCGCGGCGTTCGCGCCGTTCGGCTCCGCTACGATCCCGATTATGCCGAGGCCCATCCCGCCCGACTGATCACGATCTGCGCGATCATCACGGGGTTGGCGGCCCTGTGGCTGGTTCCGCCGTTGTTCTGGTTCGACGCGGCCGGCCCGTCCGAGAGAATCTTCATGTGCGTGACGATTGCCGCGTTGCTGAGCGCCGGCAGCATCACTTTGGTGTCGGTGCCGCAAGCCGCGATGCTCTATATCAGCATCCTCACCATCGGCTGCATATCGCTCGCCCTGAAGTTCGAAAGCCCGGCGATGGTTGGCTTGGTCATCGTTTATGGCGGCGTGCTGGCAACCAATGTGCTCAGCACGGCGCGCCAGTTCATCGCCCACAC
>CAMPIY010000086.1 GCA_946886645.1 uncultured Sphingomonas sp. | reverse complement strand
CCGTTCGAACGGGCAACCCCCGCATCAGCCATGATAATTCTCCGCCCCCTGATATGCACCTTTCCGGCGCTGGTCGTTACGCTATCGCAAAGTCCAGGCGTCGGCAATTCGACTTTTGCCAGATTTTCCAACTGCTTCAATAGCGAAGCGCAGCCGCTCCCCAAGTGAAGCCGCCGCCCATCGCCTCCAGAACCAGAAGGTCCCCTCGCTTGATTCGCCCGTCGCGCACCGCGACGTCCAATGCAAGAGGGACGGAGGCGGCGGACGTGTTGGCGTGACGATCGACGGTGACGACCACCTTTTCGGGCGGAAGGCCGAGCTTTTTCGCGGTGGCGTCGAGGATGCGGGCGTTGGCCTGGTGAGGCACCACCCAGTCGACGTCGGCAGCGGTGAGCCCCGCTCGCCCGAGCACGGTGTTGAGCACGTCGGCGAGGTTGACCACCGCGTGGCGGAACACCTCGCGACCCTTCATGCGAAGCTTGCCAACGGTTCCGGTGGTCGACGGGCCGCCATCGACGAACAGCAGGCCATTGTGGCGGCCGTCGGCATGGAGACTGGTTGAGAGGATGCCGGCTTCGCCTTCCTCGGCTTCCAGCACGATCGCGCCCGCGCCGTCGCCGAACAGGACGCAGGTCGTGCGGTCCTCCCAGTCGAGGATGCGGCTGAACGTCTCGGAGCCGATGACCAGCGCCCGCTTCGCGCTACCGCCGCGGAGCATCGAGTCGGCCACGGTCAGCGCGTACAGGAAGCCGGTGCAGACGGCGTGGACGTCGAAGGCGATGCAGTCCGAAATGCCGAGCATCGCCTGAACCTTGGTCGCCGACGACGGAAAGGTCTGGTCGGGCGTCGCGGTGGCGAGGACGATGAGGCCGATGTCGTCGGGCTGCAGGCCGGCCGCTTCGAGCGCCTTGCGGCAGGCCTCGACGGCAAGGGTCGCCGTGGTTTCCCCATCGGCGGCGATGTAGCGGCTGCGGATGCCGGTGCGCTCGACGATCCACTCGTCGGACGTATCGACCTGCGCCGCCAGTTCCTGATTGTCGACGCGGCGCTTTGGCAAGGCCGAACCGGTACCCTTGACGACGGAACGAAGGGTCATTCGGCAGCCTCATCGGAAAACGCATGCGCGCGGAAATTGTCGAGATCGTCGCCGATCTTGCGGGTGATGTCGTTGCGGACCATCGACCCGGCGACGGCAATCGCATTGGCGACGCCCTTGGCGTTGGCGCCGCCATGACTCTTCACCACCAGCCCGTTGAGGCCAAGGAAGACCGCGCCATTGTGGTTGTTGGGGTCGAGGTGGGTCTTGAGCAGGTTGAGCGCGGGCTTTGACAGCGCGAAACCGGCTTTCGACCGCAACGAGGAGGTGAAGGCGCGGCGCAACAGGTCGGTGACGAAGCGGGCCGTCCCCTCGGCGGTCTTGAGGGCGATGTTGCCGGAAAAGCCGTCGGTGACGACGACATCGATGTCGCCCCGCGATAGCCGGTCGCCTTCAGTGAAGCCCTCGAACCGCAGCGGCAGATAATCGGCCTCGCGCAACAGTCCTGCCGCTTCCTTGAGCTCGCCGGTTCCCTTCAATTCCTCGGTGCCGATGTTGAGCAGCTTCACGCGCGGCTTGGAAATGCCGAGGACGGTGCGCGAATAGGCCGATCCCATCACCGCGAACTGGACCAGGTTCTGGGCGTCGCACTCGGTATTGGCGCCGAGATCGAGCATGACGCAGTCGGTGGTGCCCAGCGTCGGCAGAAGCGCGGCGAGCGCCGGCCGGTCGATGCCCGGCATGGTCCGAAGCGCCAGCTTCGCCATCGCCATCAGGGCGCCGGTGTTGCCGCCCGACAGCGCGGCATCGGACAGGCCTTCCTTCACCGCGTTGATCGCCATGCCCATCGACGTCGTCTTGGCGCGGCGGAGGGCCTGGCTGGGCTTCTCCGACGCTTCGATGGCGTCGGTGGTGTGATGGATGGTGGTGGCCTCGGCCAGCGGCCGGTGCTTCGCCAGCTCGGGCGAGATCAGCGACTCATCGCCATAAACGTCGAAGCGGAGCGTCCGGTCCTTGCGGCGCGCGCGAGCCATTCCGGCGATCATGACCGCCGGGCCGATATCTCCACCCATTGCGTCGATCGCGATGCGCGGGCTTGACGCCATGACCGGCTGCCGCTCCTCCGCGATGCGCCTTAGGCCTCGGTCGAGACGATCTCGCGGCCGTTATAGTGGCCGCAGGCCGAGCAGAGATTGTGCGGAAGCTTCAGCTCGCCGCAGTTCGGGCATTCCTGGAAGGCGGCCGGGGTCAGCGCGTGATGGCTGCGGCGCATGTTGCGCTTCGAGGGCGAGGTTTTTCTCTTAGGGACGGCCATCTCGGCTCTTCCTTAAATCCATGTCCAAAAAAATTGGCGACTCTCCTCGCCATGGCTCTCGGGAAATCCCGAGGCGGCGGCCGGATTGTCGCGAACGAGTGCGCCCTATAGCGAAATCTTGGCCGTGCGCAAGCGCCTCACGCCTTCTGAAGGACGCGATCGCCGACGAACGGATTGGTCGCGCGCTCATGGGCGAAGGTCGACATCGGGCCGTGCCCCGGCACGAAATGCGTATCGCCGCCCATCGGCCAAAGCCGCTGCGTGATGGAATCGAGCAATTGCTGGGTGTTGCCGAGCGGGAAATCGGTGCGGCCGACGGAGCCCTGAAACAGCACGTCGCCGACTAGCGCGAGCTTCGATTCGGGATGATGGAAGACGACATGGCCGGGCGTATGGCCGGGGCAGTGGCGGACGTTCAATGTGAGGTTGCCGACCGTCACTGTGTCGCCATCCACCAGGTAGCGGTCCGATTGGAACGGCTTCCCGGGAACGCCATAGCGCATCCCGTCATCCTCCAGCCGGGCGATCCAAAAAAGGTCGTCCTCATGCGGCCCCTCGATCGGAACGCCGAGTTCCTCCGCGAGGATTCCGGCCGATCCGCAATGGTCAATATGGCCATGGGTCAGGATGATCTTCTCAATCGTTACGCCATGCTGGGCCGCGGCCGCCTTCAGCCGATCCAAATCGCCGCCCGGATCGCAAAAGGCTCCACGCATCGTCTCCGTGCACCACAGCAGCGTACAATTCTGCTGGAGCGGCGTGACCGGGATGATCGCGGCCTTGAGCGGCGGGTTGGACATGAGGTCCGACTAGGGAGCGGGTGGCAGCTTGTCCATGGCGGGCGCGATGTCCTTCATCGACGCAGCGACCGCCTCGGCGCGGCGCATGACGCGGAGCAGATTGCCGCCGGCAAGCTTGGCCAAATCAGCATCGGACCAGCCGCGGCGGATCAGTTCGGCGAAGATCACAGGATAGGTTTCGACACCTTCCAGGCCGGCCGGCGTGTAGGGAATACCGTCGAAATCGCCGCCCAGCCCGACATGATCGTGGCCCGCCACCTTCGCGACATGCTCGATATGGTCGGCGACAATGCGGACGTCAGTTGCCGGGCGCGGGTGCGCCGCCTCCCAAGCCTTCAGGCCCGCCTCCACCGCCGCATTGCTCGCGCGATGGATCGCTTTCAGCCTGGCTTCCTCCCCGTTGCGCTCGGCGGACCAGGTCCACACCTCTTGCGAGATGAAGCCGGGGACGATGTTGACCATTACGACGCCGCCGTTTGCCGGGAGCAGCTTCAGAATCTCGTCCGGGACGTTGCGCGGATGCGGGGTCACTCCGGCTGCGGAGCTGTGCGAGAAAATGACCGGGGCGCGCGAAGCTTCGATCGCGTCGCGCATCGTGGCCGGGGCGACGTGACTCAGGTCGACTAGCATGCCGAGGCGGTTCATTTCGCCGACGACCTTGAGGCCGAACGGCGAGAGGCCGTCATACTTCGGCTCGTCCGTCGCGCTGTCGGCCCATTCGGTCGTCTGATTGTGCGTCAGGGTCATGTAGCGCGCGCCGAGGCGATAAAATTGCCGGAGCGCGGCCATGCTTCCGCCGATCTGCCGCCCGCCCTCGATCCCGATGAGCGACGCGACTTTCCCCTTCTTGTGGATGCGGACGATGTCGTCGGCTGTCAGTGCCCGCTCCAGGTCGTTGGGGTAGGCTGCGATCATCCGGTCGACGATGTCGATCTGCTCGATGGTCCGCCGGATAGCCTCGTCGCCAGTGATCGTCCCGTCGATATAGACCGACCAGAATTGCCCGCCCACGCGCCCCGCATGAAGGCGGGCCATATCGGTCATCAACGGATGTTCGGGCCATTTGTCGGTGCCGCTGGCGAGGTTGGCGACGCTGAAGGCGTAGTTTTCCTGAAGCGCCTCGGCGATGTCGTTGTGGCCGTCGATTAGGGGGGTCTTCTTGAGGATGCGGTCGATGCGGGCCTTGGTCTTGGGATCGATCGGTTGCGCGGCCGCCGCATTGGACAACAACAGCGCGGCAAGCAGGATGGAATAACGCATCGGGCAACCCCCAGGGAAATTGACTTGGCCGAGGGTTTACGAAGCAGGTTCAGGCGGGGCAATGGCGAAGCATGTGGATCCTCTTCGACGATGCCCGGAAAGGCGGGGCCGCGCCCCGGCTATACCGCAATCCGGTCGAACGGATCGTGGCATTGGAGATCGAGGAGATCGCGCCCGCGCTGGAACGCGTGCGTGCGGGTCTTCGCAAGGGGCAACATGCAGCGGGCTATCTCGCTTATGAGGCGGGTTATGCCTTCGACCCCAAGCTGGCGGCTTGCGCCCGCAAGGGCGAGGGGCCGCTATTCGTTTTCGGGTTGTTCGATGGATTTGATGAACCCGACCTCGGTTCGCTCCTTCCCGAAGCCGGCGGGGCGTTCGCCGGCAAGCCGAAGCCACGCATTTCCGGGCATGATTATGCGGCCGCCGTCGGGACCGTTCGCGATCATCTGTTCGCGGGCGACTTCTACCAGGCCAATCTGACTTTTGGCTGCGATGTCGCGGTCGCGGGCAGTCCGCTGGCGCTCTATGCCCGGTTGCGGCGCTCTTCCGAAGCGGGCTGGGGCGGGGTGTTTGTCGACGACGACCGTTCGCTGATTTCCCTCTCGCCCGAGCAATTCTTCACGATCCGGGATGGGAAGGTCGAAGCGCGCCCGATGAAGGGTACGGCCGCCCGGCGACGCGACCCGTCCGCCGATGCCGAGGAAATCCAGACGCTGGCGACCGACGAAAAGCAGCGCGCGGAAAACCTGATGATCGTCGACCTGATGCGCAACGACCTGGCGCGCGTATCCGAAGCGGGTAGCGTCGGCGTGCCGGAGCTGTTCGCGGTCGAGACCTATCCGACGGTGCACCAGATGGTGAGCCGGATCACTTCGCAACTTCGCGACGGCCTTGATGCTGTCGACGTAATTCGGACGATCTTCCCGTGCGGCTCGGTCACGGGTGCGCCCAAGGTCGCGGCGATGCAGGCGCTGAGGCGCCTCGAGCCGGAGCCGCGCGGGGCCTATACCGGGTCGATGGGCTGGATCGAGCCCGGCGGCGATGCATCGTTCAACGTAATGATCCGGACACTTGAGTGGCCGCATGGTGCGCCCCGAGCCCGGCTCGGTCTCGGCTCGGGGCTTGTGGTCGACAGCGTCCCACGCGATGAATGGGACGAGTGCCTGATGAAAGGGGATTTCGTGCGCCGGCAAGCCCAGGACTTCGACCTGATCGAGACGATGCGGTTCGAGCCCGACGAGGGGATCGTCGAGCTGGAGCGGCACCTCGACCGGATGCGGACGTCGGCCGGCGACCTGGATTTCCGTTTCGACCGCCACGCCGCCCGCAACGAGCTTCAGGCCGCGACCTTCGGGCGTAAGGAGCGGGCGATGGTCCGCCTGTTGCTGTCGCGGACGGGGGAGATGGCAATCGAGGTGAAGCCGTTCGAAGACCCGGCCGAGGTTCCGGCGCGGGTGACCATCCGTCCGTTGCCGGTCGAACCGGATGATTTCCGCCTGCGCTACAAAACGACGGATCGCCGCTTCTACGACCGCATCCGGCGCGAGGAAGGCGCCTTCGAGACGGTGTTCGTCGATCGGGACGGAATGATGACGGAAGGGAGCCGGACCAATTTGTTCGTCGAGCGCGACGGCCGGTTGCTGACGCCTCCGCTGAGCCGCGGCCTCCTGCCCGGAATCCTCCGCGGCAAGTTGATCGACGAGGGACGGGCGGAGGAAGCCGAACTCACGCCGGACGACCTCGCCGATGGCTTTTTCGTGGGCAATATCGTGCGGGGACTTGTCCCGGCGAAACTCGCCTAGGCGGCGATTGGGAAGCGCAAAAGGCGGTCGGTTACGGGGACCAGCGCCGACGCGCCCGGACCTACCTTTCGCAAAATTTCCGGATGATGGGCGTCGAGCCCGCCGGTCAGCGTTCCGTAGGCCGGGAGGATGAGCTTGGTCGCGGACGCGACGAAGCAGCGGCGCGAAACGTGGCGGCCTTTCATCGCGAGGCGGAGCTTGGGATGAAAATGGCCCGACATTTCGGGCGTCGGATCGCCCTCAACGGCCTCGTGGCGAAGGGTGATTCCGTCGATCTCAACCTCCTCGGCGATGCGTCCGCCGCAATGGTCGATGAAGCCGGCGTCATGGTTGCCGGTGATCCACAGCCAGTCGACCTGACCGGTCAGCGAGCTGAGCAGTGTGCGGGCATCGGCCGGGAGCCGGTCACAGCCGAATTTGTCGTGGAAACTGTCGCCGAGGCAGAAGAGCCGCGTCGCCCCACTGCGCTCGATGTCCTGCTGGAGCGCGGACAGGGTCGCGATCGAATCATAGGGCGGCAGCATCTGGCCGAACCGGGCGAACCAGCTCGCCTTTTCGAGATGGAGGTCGGCGACGAGCAATGCATTTTGCGCAGGCCAGAACAGGGCGCCTTCGGGCGTAGCGAGGAAATCATGACCGGCGAACGAAAAGGGAACCATCGATCGGCCCTTAAACCGGAAAGCTTTTCTATTCCAAGTGGTTCATGATGTGATCGCGTAGCGCCCGAGCGTCGTGAAGCGCATTGTGGGGAACGGCGCTGTTGGCGGCGGTCGAGAAGCCGTGAAGCGGGACAAAACGAAGGGTGAGGCCCGGCATGGCGACCATTCGGCCCGGACCCGTTACCAACAGCATGGAAAGTTGAGCCAGGTCCTCGGGCCAGTCGGCGATGACGTCCGGCGCCTCGTCATGCGCGAGCCAATGCGCCAGCGCCTCGGCCACTTCCTCGCGGGGCATGTGCGGACTTTTCAGTGATTCCGGGACCATGTCTAGGAAGGGGACGACATTGCGCTCAACCCAGGGGTCGGTGACGCCGTCATGTTCGATGACCGCGTAGAATTCCTCGCCGCCGTCTT
>CAMPIY010000085.1 GCA_946886645.1 uncultured Sphingomonas sp. | reverse complement strand
ATATTGGGCGGTTCGATTGGATGAACGGCTTCGACCCGCCTCATGGCCGGTTCGGCTTCAAGTGGCGGTTCCTACCGGCATATGACGCTTTGGAGAATGGCGGATGCTAATGTCCGCTTTCCACCCAAAGCGGACACTAGATGCGATTTTTCAGGCGGCGACTGTGTAGCCAAAACGCAGTGCCGAGAGACCACGGCAACCCGAGAAAGAGCAGATAAAGTTCCCAAAACTCCGCGACTGTTTCGACAAGCGACGACAGTTCAAACAAAGGAAAGAGGAGCAGCGGCATCATGATTGCCGGGGTCAGCCAAAACGCCCACGCCGCTTTCCTGTAGCCTTCTGCGAGCCGGTAATCGGTTTCGCCATTATCGCCTGGGCTGGTCATAAATGAGTGATAGCGAGAATATGTCCGCTTTCCACCCATTGCGGACATAGGCACCTGACCATATTCAGAAGCTGTTGCGCCGAGCCTCCGGCGTTGCCCGGAGGGCGCATTGGCCGAGTTTTCCGCATTGCTGCTTTCCGCCGGGGCCGGGATCGTCGGCGGGGCGATGAACGCGCTGGCGGGCGGGGGGACGTTCGTGACGCTGCCCGCGCTGATCGCGCTGGGGCTTCCGTCCAATGTCGCCAACGCGACCTCGAACGTCGCGCTGCTTCCGGGGGCGGCGGCGAGCGCGTGGGAGTATCGGGACGAGCTTGCGCCGGTGGGCGGGCTGTCGGTGCACAAGCTGGCCGCGATCACCTTCGTTGGCGGGGTGGTCGGGAGCGTGCTGCTGGTCCTGACGCCGACGCGGGTGTTCGACCTGATCATCCCCTGGCTGCTGCTGTTCGCGTTCGTCGTCATGGCGTTCGGCCGGCATGCATCGGACTGGCTGCATTCGCGGGTGACGATCGGGACGGGCACGCTGGCCGCGGCCCAGTCCCTGCTGGGGATTTACGGCGGTTATTTCGGGGGCGGCGTCGGGCTGATCGCGGCAGCGGTCTATGGATTGCTCGCCGGAATGAGCCCGCGCTCGCTGTTTTCGATCCGGACGCTGATGCTGGCGACCGCGAACCTTGCCGCCGTGTTCGTGTTCGTCGCGACCGGCCTGGTCCGCTGGTGGGCCTGCGCGCCGATGCTGGTTGGCGCGATCCTGGGCGGCTGGCTGGGGGCGAAGCTGGGCAAGCGCCTGCCGCACGGCGCGGTGCGGGTGTGGACGCTGATCATCACCGGGGTGACCACGGCGGTCTTCTTCGCGCGGGCCTATGGCGGGTGAGGCACGGCGGGCCGCCGCTAGACGATCATCGTCAGGATGATGATGAGGCCGGCGGTGCCAAGTATCAGCCGCCAGCTTGGGTGATTCAAATCGGGCTTCATCGTCGCCCGAGGCTAGCGAGGGCAGGGAAGGCAGTGCAGCTAACGAAAGTTAGGGGCTATGGCAGCTTTCGACCCATTGCAGTCATTAGCCGGACTCTGCCAACGTAGCTCCACAGTTACCCAGCAGAGGACATGATGTGAGCCAACTTGCCATGCCGCCAGCGGCCCAACGTGATGACCAATCTTGGGAACTCATGAGAGTATGGGTCGCGGAACACGGCCTGCATTGCTCATTGAAGGTTGGGGTCTACGAGAGCGAAGGTATCGGTGAGGAAAGGGCTTGGGGCATGGTGCTGGCGGATGTGACGAGGCATCTTGCCGACGCTGTTTCATCCCTGACGGGTCGCGAGAAGGAAGCAGCCCTACAGGCTATTCGCCTTCATTTTGAGGAGGAACTCGACAGCCCGACGTCACAAACACACGGGTCGTTTCAAGGCTGAATTTATGACCGCTTTCCACCCGTTGCGGATATTAGCCGCTTAGCTCAACGGGGGATCGCTTCTCCCGCTTTTCCAGATTGCGCTGCATGTCTTTGGGGGGCCGTATTCGGGTTCGGTTGCCGAAAGCGGTCTGAGACCAAGCTGCGCTCCCAGCTGCAGAATGTTGTCGGCATTGATCCTCATTCCGCGCAGATGAGCCAGTATGTTCGCCGCCGCCTCCCGCGCCGCAAGGCGGTCGCCCAAGCTGACGTCGCCGTTGGTCGGGTCCGCTAGGGCAATCCTGCCCCATTCTTCGGCCACTCTCGAACTCCGGTAATCGATGTCGAAAATGCTACGAGCGAGCGCGTCGAACAGGT
This sequence comes from uncultured Sphingomonas sp., assembly GCA_946886645.1. Next base: position 5,240 of record CAMPIY010000085.1, on the reverse strand, counting down.
TCGACCATCGGTCCCCATTCTCTTTCCGCAAGAGCAATGCCGATTGTTCGCCAATCTTGGATAGCCCGGAAGATTTGAGGGACGGGCGAACGGCCATCTGGCGATCAACCGGCCCTTTGCTCGCTGTGCGCATCACTTCGCGCATGCGATCTTCGAAACAGGGGATCGCTGCCTGGTAGACGCTGGCAGCGTACATGTTGTCGCTGATTTCAACTTCGGCGCGTGCCTTGGCCTCCTGCATTGCCTTGAAGGCGGCACGGTCCTGTGCCCAGTTGGCTAGTGCCTGCGCAACGAGAACGCCAGTCACGACCACGATGAACTCGAACGCGAACAAGCGTGCGGTGATCCTGCCTCGACCGCTTCCCCACCAATGACGTACCGCCTGAAACATTTTGCAGCCCCCCGACGAGCAGGGCGAACGCTAACACGAAATTTTCCGCATTGTAGCTACCCTCATCCGCCGCCCCTAATGACCTCTTTCCACCCGTTTCGCCCACAAGCGACCCATTGCGGTCATTAGCGCCATAGGCAATTGACCATCGCTTCGTTCTTCCGGAAAACCGGAGCAAGGGGGCGCGGCAAATGGCGTCAGAAGCAGTTACCGCACGACGAAGGTCGCTGTGGACAACGCGGAACGGAATCCTCCTCGCGGCGGCCATCATCAGCAGTGCGGTCGCTTGGTGGATGATCGCCTGGCCAGTGGCTACCCTGTCCAATGTCGGCGTGCACAAGGGCCACTTCGCGCTAACGTTCGCGCACATGATCGGCGGCACCGGGATGCTCTTCCTTGGTGGACTTAACCTCTACCTTGCCGCGCGCAACAACAATTACCCGCTGCATCGGAAGGTTGGGAAGGCATATCTTGCCTTCGGAGCGTTCGGCGCGGTTGTGGCGATGATCGTCACCGCGAGTCCCGCGCACAAGACGCCGGGAGGCCCCATCCTGACCGCAATTAGCGTATCTTTACTGACGCTCGCGACTGCCTGGCTGTGCTTTGCTACGCTCGGACTGCGGGCGGCGCGTAATCGCCGCTTCCAGAGCCATTCGCAATGGATGGTGCGAAGCTATGTTCTCGTATGGTCGTTTGTCTTTTGCCGTATCGCTTCGCGCTTCGTCCCAATGGGCGAAGACGCCTTCATCTGGCTATCGTGGGTCGGGCCGCTGCTCGTTTGCGAAATGGTTTTGCAATGGCCCGAGGGGGCTCGGAAGGTGCAGCGGGTAAGACCGGGCAATTGATTTGGGCGGTTAATGTCCGCTTTCGATCCGTTGCGGTCATTAGGTAGGCTTCTTTGGTTAGCGACTGTAGAGGCGCTCACACGCCGCCAACGTCGCGTCATCATCAGTAGCCCTGCACATATATCTTATATGCTCAATCATCATTGGGCAGGAGTTCTGGACATTGCAGGGGGGATGTGTCGCGCTCGAAACCCAACTGCAATACTTTGCGACATTTGACGCCTTGGTTTGCCCTATGGCTGCGCGGCAAGATGCCTTGGAAGTTGCAGCTTCTGCAGCCTTGATTGAGGCGGAAAGACTAGGCTTGGTTACCGGCGGACGGTTGGCTCCGCCAGCGAGCATCAGAGCTGCAAAAGCAATTACCAAACGCTGCATTTGCTTCCTCCCGCAAAGGAGACGCTACATCGGCTTATGACCGCTTTCCACCCATTGCGGACATTGGGGGCCGGTGCGAATGTGGGCGCATGTCACCGCATGGCCTGATCTTCCTGATGGCGGTTCTGTCCGGCGTGGGCGGGGAGCTGTTGTTTCCGCGATCCACGCTGCGCGTCGTTGGGGCGAGCTCCCTCGCGCTGCTCGCCGGCCTCTTGCTGTACATTGGCGAGCCGCCGTCGCCGCTTGGACTGGCGCTCGTCACGCCGATGATCCTTGCCGGTGCGGCGATCGGCGTGGCCGCCGGCCGTTCGCTGTCCCGGCTTCGCGGACGAAGCTAGGCGAATGAACGGCGCCATCATGTTCTGCGCCATCGCGGCGATGGTGGCGCTGCTGACCGCGGGGCTTTGGTTCGGCCTCGCCAATTGGTTGCGCGCAGGGCCGAAAACGCGGAGCCTCTTGTCCGTGCTGTTCGGCCAGATGATCTTCGGAGCGGCGCTGCTGGTGGACGGGGCGCCGTACAATGGCGTCATATTCGCCCTGTTCCGCTGATCGCTTCGATCGAGGGGATCGAGCGGACGCCGGCCTACCGGGGATTGGCGTTGGCGATCTTCGAGGAGCTGGACCTCGGCGAATTCGGCGGGCGCGTCCCGATGCTGACCTTCGAAGTCGTGGCCGATGAAGCGGTCGCGATTGGCGATATGCTTCGAGATGTTAGCAGCGGGCTGATCGACGCGGGCGATGGTCGGCCACTGCCCGGCTATGCGGCGCATGGCGCGTCGGTTGGCGACAGCATCGCGGCGTTGGTCGAGCTGTGCGGGGTGCAACTGGCGGAGCGCGACGGGCGATTGCACTCGCCGGCGGACGGGCCGCCGACCCTGATCGGCAAGGAAGAGCTGGGCTGCGATGCTGACGGCAGGGCGAAGCCGTCCTTCGATCGTGATCGCCCGGCGGAGAGTGACATGCCGGCCAGCCTGGCAATGACCTATTACGATCCCCAACGCGATTATCAGACAGGGCAAATGCAAGCATTCGCCGGGCAGCAGGGCGCCCGAAGCGAGCGGATCGAACTGCCGGCGGTGCTGACCGGCGACCAGGCCAGGGCCTTGGTGGAAGACGCGCTGGCCCGCAGATACCGACGGGGGAGCAGCGTCAGGTTCAGCCTGCCGCCATCCCGGATGACGCTTCGCCCGGGCGAAGCGATCCATGCCGCCGGCGAGGAACGGGCGTGGATCGCCCGGTCGGTGACGATCGACGGTCTGTCGGTCGGCATTGAGGCCGAGGAAGCGCCGGCCGGCGTTCCCGTGCTTCCCGCCGATCCCGGCCGCTCGGTTACGGAGCCCGACCAGCCGATCGGGCGGAGCGAGCTGGTCCTGTTCGAGGCTCCGTCCAGTGGCGGGACGCTCTCCGATGCACCGCTCGCCTTCGTCGCGGCCGCGGCCAGCGGCGCATGGAAAGCGGTTCCGGTCGAGCTGCGCCTGGGCACGGAAACGATGCCGTCGATTGCCATTCGGCGGCAGGCAATTGTGGGTCGCGCGTTGTCGGTCCTGGATGGCCGGGCGCCAATGGTTGTGGACGAGCGGTCATCGGTGAGGGTCAAGCTTGTCGGATCGTCGGCGGTGCTGCTCAACGCGGACGACGAGGCGCTGATGGCGGGGGCGAACCTCGCGAAACTCGGCGAGGAACTGATCCAGTTCGGGCGGGCGGAGGAGATTGCGCCGCAAACCTTCAGGCTGTCGCGGCTGCTCCGCGGGAGGCGCGGGACGGAATGGGCGGCCGGAGGGCATCAGTCCGGCGAGCCATTCTGCCTGATCGGTTCGGGCATCCAGCAAGTCGAACCTTCGCCGGGAGCAATTGGCGCGACGCTTACCGCCATCGCCCATGGGATCGGCGATGCCGCTCCGCTGCCAGAGGCGCAGCGCGTCCTGACCGGCGAAGCAATGCGGCCGCCGTCGCCATGCCACCTGAAGCTTTGGCGCGAGAGCGGAGGCATTGGCGCAAGCTGGATCAGGCGAAGCCATCGCGGCTGGGACTGGCTGGACGGGGTCGGCGTTCCGGACGATCCGTTCGCCGAACTCTACCGCGTGACGATCGAGGGCTCGCGTGGGCAAGCCGTCGTCGAGACGGCGATGACCAGCATTGCCTGCGACCTCGGGGACCTTCCCGCGCCTGTCGGGGAGGCCATCGGCTTGACCGTCGTCACTATTGGCCCGCGGGCCGTCTCACACGGCATCGCCGCAACGCTCACGCTTTGAACTCGAAAAACCAATCGTCGAAGGATGACTTTCATGGACCAGACCGCGCGCTTCGCGCTGCCATTTCTCGCGCCAGGCCAGTTCCAGAAGGAATTGCAGGTCAACGAAGCGTTGCAGTGCATCGACCTGCTGATGTGTGCGTTGGTCGAGGGGGTGCCGGCCGATGACCCGCCGGCCAGCCCGCTGGTGGGGCAGACCTATCTGGTCGGAGATGCGCCGACCGGCAGCTGGGCCGGAAATGCCGGGGCAATCGCCGGATTTACCGACGGCGGATGGCGGCTCGTGGCGCCGCCGGACGGGGCGCAGGTGCTCGACCGAACGACGGGCGAAACAATCGTTCGTCGAAGCGGCGCTTGGGAGTCGGGCGTGGTTCGGGCGCGGGAGATCCAGGTTGGCGGGATCAAGGTGCTGGGCGGACAGCAAGCCTCCATCATGGCCCCTTCGGGCGGTTCCATCGTCGATCCGGAAGCCCGGACAGCAATATCGGCGATTATCGCTTCGCTGCGCGCGCACGGCCTCATTGCGAGCTAGACAAGGCCCGATTTTCGACAGATTTTCGCGCCGCAGGCCCGGAGTGCGGCATTTGGGCAACAGCGCGCCGAATTGAAATCTTGCACCGCAACCGGCGCTCTCATAATGTGTTCGGGCAGTTCTTACCTAGAATGCATGTGAAAGGGGAATTTTATGCGGAAGCTAGCCATTTTGGCTGCGCTCGCTTCGACCGCCCTGGCAACTCCGGCTGTCGCTCGCGACAAGTCGTGGTACGCCGGGATCGAGGGCGGCGCGATGATCGCCGAAGACACCGAGTTTGATTTTACCGGTGACGACGGCGTCGTTGTGACCGAGATCGACAATGCGTTCGATGTCGATCACAAGCTGGGAATCGACGTCGACCTGGTCGGCGGTTACGACTTCGGTCCGTTCCGCGTCGAAGCCGAACTCGGCTGGAAGCGCGCCGGTCTCGACGAAGTCCAGGTGCAGGGCGGACCGCTCGGCATCCTTACCGGCACCTATGACATCGACGGCAAGGCTCGCGTCTGGTCGGCGATGGTCAACGGCCTTCTCGACTTCGGTGATGACGACGGCTGGAGCGGCTATGTCGGCGCCGGTGTCGGTGTCGCCAGCGTCAAATATTCGCTCGACTTCGACGGCGATTCGATCAGCGACAGCGACAGCGGTCTCGCCTGGCAGGGCATCATCGGCCTTCGCAAGGCGATCAGCGCCAATGTCGACCTGGGCCTGAAGTATCGTTTCTTCAACGCTCGCAAGGTCAAGCTTGGCAGCGTTGGCGAAGACGGCTTCTCGCTGGACGGCCGGTTCCGGTCGCACTCGCTCCTGGCGAGCCTGATCTACAACTTCGCGGCCCCGCCGCCGCCT
>CAMPIY010000084.1 GCA_946886645.1 uncultured Sphingomonas sp. | reverse complement strand
CCGCGATCGGCGCCATATTGGTCATCGCCAGCGTTCCCAGGTTCGACGTGGTGAAGGCGAAGGCGGCGAAGGTCAGCTCCATCATCACGACGAACAGCCATAGCGGCTCCGTGAAGAGCTCGGCCATCAGGACGTGAGCCGTCGCGACGACGACGAAGGCGATCAATCCACCATGCCCCGTGCGGCGCAGGCCGAAGCGGCCAACGACGCGGGAATTACCCCAACTCGCCACGGCCATCGGCGCCGCGATCGCCGCGAAGATCAGGCCGATCAGGCTTCCGGCCTCGAACACGTCGAAAATGATCTGCTGGATGGAGGCGATGTAGGCTGTGAGACCGGCGAACACCGCAGTCAGCGCCAGCGTGTAACCGATCGATAGCCGATCGGTGGCCGCCGTCCTGACCGCCTGCCAAATCTCCCCGCCATGGAGCGGACGCCGATATTCGGGATGAAGCGTCTCGGGCAGCTTCATAAAGCTCCACAGCCACATCCCCGCGCCATAGCCGGCGAGAATCATGAAGATCGCCCGCCAGTCCGCCACCAGCAGGATCGCCTGGCCAATGTTGGGTGCCAGCATCGGGACGAGCATGAAGACCATGAACACAAGGCTCATGACCCGGGCCATCGCCTCGCCCTCGAACAGGTCGCGGACCATCGCCATGACCAGAACGCGAGTCACGGCCGCGGACGCGCCCATCGCCACGCGGCCAGCGATCAGCAGCTCGAAGCTGCGCGCGACCCCGCACAGCAGTGCGAAGCAGGCATAGAGGGAGACGCCAGCAGCCAGGATCGGTTTGCGGCCATATCGGTCGGCCAGCGGCCCCCAGAAAATCTGGCCCACGCCGAATCCAAGGAAATAGGCGACGACCACCAATTGTCGGTCGTTTTCCGCGGCGACTCCGAGCTGGGCGCCAATCTCGGGAAGCGCGGGGATCATCGCGTCGATCGCGAAGGCATTGAGCGCCATCAGCCCGGCCAGAAGCGCAACGGTCTCCTTGGGCCCGGGACGACGTTGGCCCGGCGCGGCATCTGGCAGGTGAATCGGCATGGCCGCGCTGGGTGGCGCATCGCGCGCCGCCGTGCAACAGAAGGGCGGGGCTTTTGATCGATCAGCGAGGGAAACGAATGCGCATTCATCGCCGCGAATTGCTTGCCGCCGGGGGAATGTTGGTTGGGGCATCCATGACGGGCCTGGCCCGCGGCGCCATCCAGGAAACTGCAGACCTGAAGCCGACGACCTTGCCACCGCCGATCGGGCGCGACGAGAGGATGGCCCGCCTGGCCCGCGCCCGCGCGCTCATGCATGCCAACGACATCGGCGCGATCATCGTCGAATCCGGGCCTGGCCTCGACTATTTCACCGGCGTTCGCTGGGGCCGGTCCGAGCGCCTCACTGGTGCTGTCATCCCCGCGACCGGCGATCCGATCATCGTCACGCCCTTCTTCGAGCGGCCGTCCGTCGAGGAAAGCCTGGGCATTCCGGCCGAAGTCCGCACCTGGAACGAGGATGAGGAGCCGCTGAAGCTGGTTGCCGGCTTCCTTCAGGAGCGCGGCCTCGCCAATGCCAGGATCGGGATGGAAGAGACCAACCGCTTCTTCATTCTCGACCGGCTGAACCAGCAGCTTCCCTCGGCCCGCGTCATCAGCGCCAACCCGGTGGTGCGCGGTTGCCGGATGATCAAGACCGCGCCCGAAATCGCCCTGATGCAGGCCGCGTCCGACCTGACGCTGGCGACGATCGCCGACGTCCATGGCAAGCTGAAGGAAGGAATGAGCCCTGCCGACATCAGCGGGATGATGGAAGCGGGAATGATCGCGCGCGGTGGGAACAATCCCTGGGCGCTGGTGCTGCTCGGCGAAGCTGCGGCCTATCCGCATGGCAGCGGCAAGCCGCAGGCGGTGCGGCGCAGCGAGGTGGTGCTGATCGATACCGGCTGCTCGGTCCGCGGCTACCAGTCCGACATTTCGCGCACCTTCGTCTTCGGCACACCGACCGCCGAACAGCGCAAGGTCTGGAACCAGGTCGCCCGCGGGCAGCAAATCGCCAACGCCGCCGCCAAGATCGGCGCAACCGCCGGCAGCGTCGACGATGCCGTCCGCCACGCCTACGAAAGCTGGGGCTACGGCCCGGGCTACAAGCTTCCCGGCCTGTCGCACCGCACCGGCCACGGCATCGGCATGGAGGGACACGAGCCCGTCAACCTCGTCCATGGCGAGGCAACGTCGCTCGCTCCCGGGATGTGCTTCTCCAACGAACCGGGCATCTACCTGCCCGGCAAGTTCGGCATTCGCCTCGAGGATTGCTTCCATATGACCGCCCGCGGCCCCAAGTGGTTCAGCGTCCCGCCAAAGTCGCTTGAAGAACCGATTGGCCAATCCGGCGCTTGACGCATTGGCGCCAGGCCGCAATGCGGGCGTCCGACATTCTGAGAGGGGAAGATGATGGCCGACCGCGAGGGTAAGGGTTTCTCGCTTCAATGGCAGATGCTGGCCGGGTTCCTGGTCGGACTGGTCGCCGGGCTCATCGTCTATGCGAGCCAGCGCGACGCCGCCTGGGTCCAAACGGTGACGACTTATGTCACGGGCCCCATCGGCCAGATATTCCTTCGCCTGATTTTCATGCTCGTCATTCCGCTGCTGTTTTCGGCACTGGTCGTCGGCATTTCGGAAATGGGCGAGGTCCGTTCGCTCAAACGCGTGGGTTTGAGGACGCTTGCTTACACCATCATCGTCTCTGCGATTGCCGTGGCCGTAAGCCTCGCCACGGTGAACCTGCTGAAGCCCGGCGCCGGGGTCGATCGCGCCGCAGCCGCGACCATGCTGGAGCAGTCCGCCGGCCGGGCCAGCGAGATTGTGAAGGGCGGGACCGAGCAGCCGTCGGGTATCGACGCCTTCGTCAACATCATTCCCAACAACCTTATCGAAGTGATGGGCTCGAACAGCGCCATCCTGTCGGTCATGTTCTTCGCCCTGTTCTTCGGGATTGGCCTGTTGCTGACCGACACGCCCAATGCGCGGGTGCTGCAACGCGGGTTCGAAGGCTTGTTCGATGTGACGATGCGGCTAATCCTGATCGTCATCAGGCTGGCCCCGATTGCAGTTGCCTGCTTCATGTTCAACCTCGCTGCCTTGTTCGGCTGGGACCTGCTCATCCGCCTTTCGGCCTATGTCGGAGTGGTGCTCCTGGCGCTCGGCATTCAGATGTTCGTGGTGTTCCCGCTTCTCCTATTGGTGCTCGGCAAGAAGAGCCCGGTCGCATTCTTCCGGGAGACGCAGGAGGCCAGCCTGATGGCCTTCTCCACGGCCTCTTCGAACGCCACCCTGCCGACCTCGCTCCGGGTCGCTGAGGAACGGTTGAACCTGCCGCGGCGGGTATCGCGGTTCGTCCTCACCATCGGCGCCACCGCCAACCAGAACGGAACGGCCATGTTCGAGGGCGTTACCGTCATCTTCCTCGCGCAATTCTTCGGGGTGGACCTCTCGCTCGGCCAGCAAATCATGGTCATGCTGGTCTGCATCCTCGGTGGCATCGGTACGGCAGGGGTACCTGCCGGTTCGCTACCGGTGGTGGCGCTGATCCTGGCAATGGTCGGAATCCAGCCCGAGGCGATCGCGCTGGTGCTGGGTGTCGACCGCTTCCTCGACATGTGCCGGACGACACTGAACGTGGTGGGCGACCTGGTCGCGGCCCAAGTGATCTCGGCAGGCGAACCGGACGAGGCGGTGGTCCCGCAACCGGCGTGAACGATCTCGACCGGCTCGACCGCCGCTACACGACGATCATCTGCGACATTTGGGGGGTCGTGCACGATGGCGGGCGGCTGTTGCCGGGCGTTATCGAACGGTTCGACCGGTTCAAGCGCGAGGGCAGGACGATCGTTCTCCTGACGAACGCTCCCCGCCCCGCGAGCACGGTGCAGGCGCATCTCGACCGGCTGGGTTTGCCACGGCAGCTCTACGACGCGGTCAGCAGCAGCGGCGAAGCCGGAATCGACAGCCTGCTGGAGCTGGCCAGGCCGGTCGGTTTCATGGGCACTGACGACGACCGTCAGGACCTTATCCGGCGCGGGGTCGAAATTGTGAGCGAGGGGTTCGCCGAGCTGGCCTGTACCGGCCTCGACGAGCGCGACGACGATCCGGCCGCCTATCGAAGCCGCCTTGAGGCACTCGCCGCCAGGGGCGTTGTTCTGCACTGCCTCAACCCCGACCGGGTCGTCATCCATCTGGGCCAGATTGAAGCCTGCGCCGGGGCGCTGGCTGACATATATGAGGCGATGGGCGGCGAGGTGGTTTGGTACGGAAAACCGTATCGGCCGATCTACGACCATGCCCGATCGCTGGCGGCCAATCCGCCGCTCGACGCGATGCTGGCGATCGGCGACGGGCTTCAGACCGACATGCTTGGCGCCGCGCGCTACGGGATCGACGCAGTCTTCGTCAGCCACGGGATCCATGGAGGCGAGCCCGTGCCGCCCGACTTCGCCGAGCGGCACGGTCTTGGCGACTGGGCACCAATTCTGACGGTCGAGGGGCTCGCCTAGGCGGGCTCTGCCACGTTTTGCTGGACGACCTTGTCCGCCAGATGGCCATTGAGTTCGGCCAAATGGTCGAATTCGGCTTCGTAGCTTGCAAGCCCCTGGCTCAGCGACCGAAGTTCGGCCTCCAATCCGTCCAGCTCGCTCTCCGGGATCAACGCTTCGATCCGGTCCCATCCGGTCCAGCCGTCGCGCGGTCCCATGCCCAGCATTTGCCCGCGACGGCTCGCCACGGCCGACGACACGCGGCTCGTTGACGAGGCGGGTGTCACGAGCACCAGTTTCTGGACCGGTTCGAGCAGGTGCGCGGCTGCCTGGGCCAAGGCCTCCTGCATTGCGATACGGCCCGCCAATCTAAACGCGAGCTCGCTAGAATCGACGCTGTGGTAGCTACCGTCGATCAGCGTCACCGCGACATCGACCACGGTAAAACCGAGCGGACCTTTCAGCATCGCATCGCGCACGCCTTGCTCCACCGCGGGAATCCATTGTTTCGGAATCGCCCCGCCATGGATTTTCTCGTCGAAATTGAAGCCCTCGCCGCGGCCAAGCGGACGGATCTCGATGATCACGTCCCCGAATTGGCCGTGCCCGCCGGACTGCTTCTTGTGTCGGCCTTTCATCGTGACCGGCTTCCGGATGGATTCGCGATAACCGATCGACGGCGCGTGATGCTTCACCTCGACGCCGTAACGCCGTTTCAGCTTGGCCAGCGTCGCCTTCAAATGCTCGTCGTTGACGCCGCGCAGCCGCATTTCATGGCTGGCCTCGTCCTGCTCCAGCGACAGGCTCGGGTCTTCCTCGAGGATGCGGGCAAGGGCGCCGGACAGGCGGACATCGTCCTTCCGGTCGGCTGGCTCGATTGCCAGCGCGCAATTGCGGGAGGGGAGAGAAAGCTCGACCGGAGGCGGAAGCTTGCTAGCTCCCAACCAATCGCCGGCATGAACGCCGTCAGCCTTGGCAACGGCGACGATGTCTCCGTTCTGGGCCTCGCTGACCTTGGCGGTCTTGTCGCCCTGGACGGTGAACAGCGCGCCAAGTCTGCCGGATTCCCCGCGCGAACTCTTGAAGTCCGAGCTTTCGTGGACTGGGCCGCCAATGGCGCGAGCAAGGGCCAGTCGACCGACCGAGCCGCCATGGAAAATTTTGAAGGCATAGAGGGCAGGGGCCTCGACCCCAAGTCGGCTCGCAGTGGCTTCCGGCCCCGGGGCTTCATGACGGAGGGCCTTCAGCAACCTGCCAATGCCCCAGCGGTTGTGAGCGGAGCCGAACAGGACCGACACGCCGAGATTATCGCTGGTTTCGCGCTTCAGGTCGGCAAAGATGGTTCCGGATTCCGGCACTTCGTCCATCAATAGTTGCTCGAGGAGGGTGTCGTCATGATCCGCCAGTTGCTCGAGCAACTGGGTGCGGGCCTGAGCTTCACGGTCTGTGAGGTCGGGCGGCAAGGCGATCTGTTCGGACGGCTTGCCGGGGACGTAGTGGAAGGCCCGTTCCAGCGCGACATCGACAAAACCGGTGACCTTCTCACCTTCGCGAATGGGGATCTGACGGGCGATCAGCGGCGACACGCTCATCGGCTGGAGCGCGGTGAGCAGGTCGCGGATTCTGCCGTGCGCCTGGTCGATGCGGTTAACGAAGAGCAGGTGCGGGATGCCCTGCTCGTCGAGCATCCTCAGCGCCGGCGCGGCGAGCGCGGCCCGGGCGGGGTCGGGATCGACGACCACGATCGCCAAGTCGGCGACGGCAACGCCGCGCGCGGCGTCGGCGGAAAAGCCGATCGACCCGGGGGCGTCGACGATAGCGAATTTCTCGCCGAGATAGGTGAAATTATAGAGGTTGGTTTCGGTGGAACCGCCGCGGTCGCGCGCTTCGCCGCTGCTGTCGCCGATGCTGGTTCCGTTGGCGACCGATCCCTGCCGGTCCGTCGTTCCACTGGCGTAGAGTAGGGCCTCCGCCAGGCTAGTCTTGCCCGCGCCGGCCGGTCCGACCAGCGCGATAACCCTCGTGCCCTTGGTTTCTCCAGGCATGCGACTCTCCCTTCCTCCGATGTGACGGGGGCGCCGAGTCGCGCGTCGAGCGGCCAGCGCTCTCCAAACGGACAGCGTCGGACTCTTCGAAGCAGTTGGCAAGAGTGAGATGCGTCATTGCGAGGAGCGAAAGCGACGAAGCAATCCAGTTTGAGGCTGGATTGCTTCTCTATGCACGCAATGACGGCAAGGGGTTACGCCGCTGGAAGCAGCCTTTGCTCGCCAGCCAGGCGGATCAAGGCGGCCTGCAATTTCTCGAACGCGCGCACCTCGATCTGACGGATGCGTTCGCGGCTGACGCCATAGACCTGGCTCAAGTCCTCCAGCGTTTTCGGCTCGTCGACCAGTCGGCGCTCCGTGAGGATGTGTTTTTCACGGTCGTTGAGGCTGTCCATCGCCTCGACTAATAGGTCGTGGCGGACCTTACGCTCCTCGTCGTCGGCGATGATTTCGTCCTGAAGCGGGGCTTCGGATACGAGGAAGTCCTGCCACTGACCTTCGCCGTCCTCGCTGCTCCGCAGCGGGGCGTTGAGGCTGGTGTCGCCGCCCATGCCCATGCGGCGGTTCATCGAGACGACTTCTTCCTCGGTGACGCCAAGGTCGGTCGCGATCTTCTTGACCGCTTCGGGCTTCAAATCGCCTTCTTCGAACGCGTCGATCTGGTTCTTCATCCGGCGGAGGTTGAAAAACAGCTTCTTCTGCGCCGCCGTGGTGCCCATCTTCACCAGGCTCCACGAGCGCAGAATGAATTCCTGGATCGAGGCGCGGATCCACCACATGGCGTAGGTCGCCAGGCGGAAGCCCCGATCGGGCTCGAACTTCTTGACGCCCTGCATCAGGCCGATGTTGCCCTCGGAGATCA
>CAMPIY010000083.1 GCA_946886645.1 uncultured Sphingomonas sp. | reverse complement strand
GGGCGCCTCCGTCCGGCCAGCGCCAGCAGCATCCCGCCGATTGCAAGCACTCCGCCGGCGATGGCAAGCCCGCTCCATCGATAGCCCTCGAAAGCAGTCGACAGGCTCATCGCGATGATCGGCACGAGCACGCTGGAATAGGCCGCCTTCCCCGGCCCGATCTTGCGAACGACCGGGAAATAGAGGGCGAAGCAGAGGACGGAGCCGAACAGGGCGAGGTAGAGCACCCCGAATAGATAACCGGGCCGAGGATCAAAGGTGGGAGGCCCCGCCACGGTGAAGGCGATCATCGCGTCCAGCACCGCGCCGATCGCCATCGACCAGGCCAGCAGCGCGAGGAGCGGATGGCGCATCGCCTCCTTCCCCGCCTGGTAAACATTGGCGCAGGACGCGCCCATGATGCCGACCAGCGTCAGGCCCAATCCAATGGCGATCTGGCTGGCCTCGGACGTGTTGCTTCGAAGCTCGTGGAGGAACAGCAATCCAACCCCGATGATCGCGGTCAGGCCGGCGATCAGGAAGCGGCCGCTGGGCTTCTGGCCGAGGAAGGCCCAGGCGAGGATGCTGTTGGGGATCAGCAGGAGCGCGAAGGCGGTCGCGATTACGCCCGAGGTGATGAACCGCTCGGCCAGATAGACGCTGTTGAAATTGACGCAGAATTGCGTGACGCCGAGGATCAATGCGGCGATCAGCCCGCCGCGATCCAGCTTCAGCGATTGCCCCTTGAACGTCGCGAGCAGAGCCATGCCGATCGCGGCGACCGTGAATCGGTACGTGACCGACCATTGCGGCGCGACGACGCCAAGCTGGTCGCGAATGACGATCCAGGTCGATCCCCACACGCCGGTGAAAATGATGAACGGGATGACGATCGACGCGTCGATCCGCGCCCGCCCGAGCTCTGCCCGGTTCAAAGGGCTTCGATCGACGCGGCGAGCCGCGCCACCGCGTCCATGTCCTGGTCCCAGCTCGTCACCAGCCGAACCTCGCCCGGCGCCCAGTCGTAGAAGTCGAACCCCTGGGCACGGATCGCGGACGCTTCCTCCGGGGTCATCCGGACGAACAACTCATTGGCCTCGACGGGATAGACCAGGCGGTCGCCCGCCGCCTTGGCGAGCGTTGTCGCCGCCTCGTTCGCCGCGCGAGCATTCGCCAGCCACAGCCCATCCTTGAGCATCGCCAGTATCTGTGCAGCCGAATAACGCCCCTTGGACAGAAGATGCCCCGCACGCTTGCGCAGGCGCGGCACCACCTCGGCCTTATCCGGATCGAAGAAGATCAGCGCTTCCGCGCTCATCCCGCCGTTCTTGACGAAGCCGAAGCTCAACACATCGACTCCCGCGCGCCAGGTCACATCGGCCGGGTCGACATTGGCGAAGGCAATGGCGTTAGCGAAACGCGCGCCGTCCATGTGGAAGCCGAGCTTGCGGCGCTTCGCCACCTCGCCCAACGCGGCGACCTCGTCCGGCCGATAAGTCAGGCCATATTCGGTGGCGTTGGTGATCGACAGGGCCGCGGGCTGCACCTGGTGGACATCGGGCCGAACTCGGGCGCACGCCTCCTCGACCGCATCCGGCGAAACTTTGGCGCCTTCGCCCTGCAGCAACGTTAATTTGGCGCCGGTGAAGAACCCGGGCGCGCCTGCCTCATCCTGTTCGATATGCGCGAATTCGTGGCACAGGATGGAGCCGTAGGGCGGGCACAGCGCGGCCAAGCCGAGGCAATTCGCCGCCGTGCCGGTGGTCACCCAGAGCGCCCGGACCGGCTTTCCGAACAGGTCGGAGAATGCGCCATCCATCCGCGCCGACCAGGCGTCGCCGTCATAAGCCGTATCGAGCCGGTTGGCATCAGCAAGCGCTTCCAGCACTTGCGGGCAAGCCGCCGCGGCGTTGTCGGAGAAAAAGCGCATCGCCAACCCGCATGGCGGGCTGTTCGACACTCGTCAATGCGGGGACGTCCGACCGAGAATGGTGCTGCCGGTGAGGATTGAACTCACGACCTCAGCCTTACCAAGGATGCGCTCTACCACTGAGCTACGGCAGCATGTCGGAAGGACGGCGGGCCTATGGCCGAGCCTTGGCGAACCGTCAACCCGTCCTTATTGGCGTGAGGCATGGCCAAGGATGACGAGAAGGCGAAACGGCTGGCCGAGGCGCTGCGCGAGAATCTGCGCAAGCGAAAGGCCCAATCGCGAGAAGCTCAGAAGAAAGACCCGACCCAGGCCGCCAGCGAATAGCCGCTGTCGAGCCCGCGGTTGATCGCCACCCGCGGCCCTAAAATGTAGAGACAGGCCAGCGCCCACCCAAGCGCGACAAGCCCTAGCGGCTTAGCGGCGCGCATTGCCTTTCGAGCCATGCCTTATCCTCCCCGAATAGCTGCGGGCCGATGAGGGCCAGCACCTCTTGATGATAATCGTTGAGCCATTCGAGCTCGCGATCCGACAGCATCGAAACGTCGATCAACCTCGGCTCGATCGGAACGAAGGTCAGCGTATCGAAGCCGAGCATTTCCTTGTCACCGCCCGGAACCTGCTTGTCGACGACCAGAACGAGATTCTCGATGCGGATGCCGTATTCGCCGGCCTTGTAATAGCCGGGCTCGTTCGAAAGGATCATGCCCGCCTGCAGCGGCTCGTCCCCGCCCGATTGCGAGCTCCCGACCGGCGAAATCCGCTGCGGCCCTTCGTGAACCGCCAGGAAAGCGCCCACGCCGTGGCCAGTGCCATGGGCATAATCGCATCCCGCTTCCCAGAGCGGCCGCCGCGCGAAGCTGTCCAGCTGCGATCCGCGCGTTCCCTTGGGAAATAGCGCCGTCGCGATGGCGATGTGGCCCTGAAGCACGCGGGTGAAACGGTCGATCATCTCGGCCGTCGGCTCGCCGATCGGCACGGTGCGGGTGATGTCCGTGGTGCCGTCCTGATACTGGCCGCCCGAATCGACCAGGTAGAGCGTGCCCGGCTTGAACGGCAGGTTGGACTCCGCGGTCCCCTTGTAGTGCGGCAGAGCGCCATTCGGCCCATAGGCCGAGATGGTATCGAAGCTCAGGTCGCGAAGATCTCCATGCTCGTGGCGGAAGCCGAGCAATTTGTCCGAAGCGACGATCTCGTCGAGCTCGCCCTTCGGCGCTTCGGCCTCGACCCAGCGCAGGAAGCGCGACACGGCCGCCCCGTCCCTCGCCTGCGCGGCCTCATGGCCGGCGATCTCGGTCGCATTCTTAATCGCCTTGGGCAGAACCGCCGGATCGCGGCGGCTTAGAATGCGCGCCCCGCCCTGCTCCAGGGCTTGCGAAATCGCCGCGACCGAGCGCTCCGGATCCACGGCAACCAGCTTGCCCTTGAGCGACTGCAGATAGGGCTCGAACTCCGCCCGCTCATGCAGGCGAACGCCATTGCCCAGATGCTTGGCGACATCGTCGCCGACCTTCTCGCTCTCGGTGAACAGGTCGGCCGTCCCGTCGGCATTGACCACCGCATAGGCCAGCGCCACCGGCGTATGGGTCACGTCCGTGCCGCGCACGTTGAAGGTCCAGGCGATCGAATCGAGCGCCGCCAAAACCGCGGCGTTGGCGCCTTCCTTGACCAGCCAGTCCGCCATCTCGTGCCGCTTTTCGGCCGAGGATTTGCCCGCCAGCTCGTCCGGCTGGACGGTCAGCCGAGCCTTCGACGGTTCCGGGCGATCGGCCCAGACAGCATCGATTGGGTTGCGCTTTACTGCAACCAGCTCAGCGCCCCGAGCGGCGAGCGACTTGGTCGCCTGGCGCACCCACTTTGCGGTGTGGAGCCACGGATCGTAGCCGATGCGGGCCCCGTTGGGCGCGTTCTCCTGCAGCCATTTGGCGACGCTGGTCTCCGGCACCGACTGATAGCTCCATTCGGTCGGGGAAACCTGCTGGCGCACCTGGATCGTGTAGCGCCCATCGGTGAAGATCGCCGCTTCCTCTGGAAGAACGACCGCCGAGCCTGCCGACCCTTGGAAACCGGTCAGCCACGCCAGCCGCTGCGCATAGCTGCCCACATATTCGCTCATATGCTCGTCGGTCAGGGGGACGACGAAGCCGTCGAGACGGTCCTCTTTCAGCTGCTGGCGAAGGGCGGCGAGGCGGTCGGCGTAGCTGGACATCATCTGACTCCGTTGGGGCTGAGCTTGTCGAAGCCCTGCCTTTCTCTTAGCGATTAGGGGAAAGTGCAGTCCTTCGACAAGGCTCAGGACCGACGGGGGAGGAGAGTTTTGAGACTATCGAAATGCATTGCACTGGCGCTTGTCGCCACCATCTCCAGCAATTCACCAGCCCTTGCCCAGAAAGCAGCCATGACCGCGAACCTCCCCGCCCCGCCGAAAGCCGAACAGCGCCCTTACAGCTATGAACGCCACGGGGTGCGGGTGGATGACCCTTACGCCTGGCTGCGCGACAAGGAATATCCGACGGTCAACGACCAGGATGTGCTCGATTATCTGAAGGCCGAAAACGCCTATTTCGAAGCGGCGATGAAGCCGCATGAAGCGCTGACCGAGCAGATTTTCCAGGAGATGAAGGGCCGTATCAAGGAAGACGATGCCTCGGTTCCCATCAAGGATGGCGACTGGCTCTACTGGAGCGCCTTCAAGGAAGGGACCCAGTATCGCGACTGGTATCGCAAACCTGCTGCGGGCGGAGCGGATGCGCTGATCTACAGCGAGAACGAGGAAGCCGAGGGCAAGGAGTATTTCCGGCTCGGCGCCTTCGCGGTCAGCCCCGACGGCAAGCGGCTTGCGACCCTGGTGGACGACGACGGATCGGAGCGGTTCAAGCTCGTCGTGCGCGACCTCGCGACCGGCAAGGACCTGGAGACGGTCACCGAAGTCGGCATCGGCAATCCGGTCTGGACGAGCGATTCGAAGGGCTTGGTGTTCACCGAGGTCAACGACCAATGGCGCAGCTACCGCGCCCGCTATCACCGGATCGGGGACGATCCCGCCAAGGCGAAAACGCTTTACGAAGAGAAGGACGACATCGCCTTCTCGGTCGGCGTCGCGCGCACTACCGACGACAGCCTGATCGTCATTTCGACGGGCAATAACTCGTCGAACGAGGTGCGGATCGTCCCGGCCGACAAGCCCGACGCGCCTCAGCTTCTAATCAAGCCCCGCAAGCCCGACGTGCAATATGAGGTCGATGCTGCCCACGGGAAGCTGTGGATCCTGACCAACGACAAACATGTCAATTTCCGCATCGTCTCGGCCGATCCGAAGAAGCCCGGCGACTGGACCGAGGTCGTTGCGGGGAGCGACCGCACCTATTTGCGCGGCGCCACCGCCCACCGCGACCATTTGCTCGTCACCAGCCGGGTCGACGGCCTCGACCAGCTAATCCTCCGTGACTACGGCAGCGGCGAGGAAGAGCGCGTCCCCTTCACCGAAGCGAGCTACAGCGCCGGCTTCTCCGGTAATCCGGAATATGCGCCGGCAAGCTATCGGCTCCACTACTCATCGATGGTCACGCCGCAGACGGTCTATGACTATCATCCGGCTTCGAAAAAGCTTGAGGTCCGCAAGGTCCAGGAAATCCCTTCAGGCTACGACCCGTCCAAATATGTCACCGAGCGGATGATGATCGCCGCCCGTGACGGCAAGAAAGTCCCCGTCTCGATCGTCCGTCTCAAGGACTCGAAGAAGGACGGGTCGGGCAAGTTGTTCGTCTATGGCTACGGCGCCTACGGCTACGCCATCCCGCCGAGCTTCTCGACCAGCCGCCTGAGCCTGGTCGATCGCGGCTTCGCCTTCGCCATCGCCCATATCCGCGGCGGCGACGACCTCGGTTACCAATGGTTCCTCGATGGGAAGCTCAAGAACCGCACCAACACGTTCAACGACTTCATCGACGTGACGAAGGGGCTAATCGAGGCTGGCTACGCCCAACCGGGCCGCGTGGCGGCACAGGGCGGATCGGCCGGCGGCGAGCTGATGGGCGCAGTGGTCAACCAGGCGCCCGAGCTATTCGGCGCGGTCGTCGCCGACGTACCCTTCGTCGATGTGCTCAACACGATGCTCGACGACACGCTTCCGCTCACCCCGGGCGAATGGACCGAGTGGGGCAACCCGATCGAGGACCCCGAGGCGTTCAAGCTGATCAAGAGCTACAGCCCCTACGACAATGTCGCGGCCAAGGCCTATCCGCCAATGCTGATCACCGGCGGCCTCAACGACCCACGCGTGACCTATTGGGAACCTGCGAAGTGGGCCGCGCGCCTGCGCGCCACCAAGACCGACGACAATCTGCTTCTCCTCAAGATCAACATGGGTGCGGGGCACGGCGGCAAGTCCGGCCGCTGGAACGCGCTGCACGAGGTTGCCGAGGCCTACACCTTTGTCGTGACGCAGATCGGGGAATGAGCGGCAATCGCCCCGTCTTCACGCATCGCATCGTCGCTCCGGCCGATGCGATCGATGAGCTGGGGCACGTCAACAATGCCGTCTGGGTGCAGTGGATCCAGGAAGTGGCGCTGGCCCATTGGTACAGCGTCGCCGATTCGCAGCATCAGGACGATTATATCTGGGTCGTTGTGCGGCACGAGATCGACTACCTCCGTCCCGCCTTCGAGGGCGAAATGCTGACCGGCCGAACCTGGGTCGGCGAGGCGCCGAAAGGTGCCCGCTTCGACCGGCACATGGAATTCGTCGGCGAGGATGGAAAGGTCCGGGTCCGCGCCACTACGCAATGGGCCATCATCGACAAGGCGAGCGAGCGGCCGATCCGGGTTCCGCCCGAAGTAATCGCTCCATTCATGGGCGATTGACGGCAACCGCCCGGGAAGCGCAGGCTAGGGAATATGTCGCGCGCCATCCTCTACGATTATTACCGCTCCTCGGCCTCCTACCGGGCGCGGATCGCAATCAACCTCAAGGGCATCGAATATGAGCAGCGGTCGATCAATCTCGCTGCCGGCGCGCAGAAGGATGACACCTATCGCGAGCTGAACCCGCAGGGCTTCGTTCCGATGCTGGAGATGAACGGGCACCGGATCACGCAGAGCCTCGCCATCTGCAATTATGTGAATTCGATTGTGCCCGA
The DNA here is from genome assembly GCA_946886645.1 of uncultured Sphingomonas sp. The sequence goes on along the minus strand of CAMPIY010000083.1, from coordinate 434 downwards.
ACCGCCCTTCATGCCCGCCGACGCCGCCGACCGGGCGCATGTGCTGGCGCTGGCGCTGGCGGTTGCATGCGATATCCACCCGCTCAACAATCTCCGCGTGCTCAAATATCTGAAGGCCGAGTTCGGCGCAGAGCAGGAAGCCACCGATGAATGGTATCGGCATTGGGTGGCCGAAGGATTGGCCGCGCTGGAAACGATGGCCGCGCCGCGCGCCGGCGCCTGGCTGTTCGGCGATGCGCCGAGCGTGGCCGACATCTGCCTGATCCCCCAGCTCTACAATGCGCGGCGCTTCTCGGTTCCGCTCGACTCATTCCCGACGCTCCGCCGCGTCGACGAGACGGCCAGCGGCAATCCGGCCTTCGCCGCCGCCCACCCCGATTTGCAGGAGCAGCCGCGATGAACCGCGTGGACAATATCAACAAGGGCATGGACGA
>CAMPIY010000082.1 GCA_946886645.1 uncultured Sphingomonas sp. | reverse complement strand
TTCATTGATCCCGATGCTGGGCTAGACGGCGCCGTCGCCGCTGGGCCGGACACGGACGACGACGATTTAGACGAAGGAAACGCATGACCGACCAGACCGATAAGCCCAAGCTTGGCACCCGGCCGCCGCTGGGCCTGAAGCGCACGGTCGAGACCGGCAAGGTGAAGCAGAGCTTCAGCCACGGCCGCTCGAACACCGTCGTGGTCGAGGTCAAGAAGCGGCGCATCCTGGGCAAGCCGGGCGAAGCGCCGCCCGCGCCCGAACCCAAGGTCGAGGCCGCCGCACCGGCGCCCGCGCCGAAGCCGGCAGCGCCCGCGCCGAAGCCCGCGCCCAAGCGCCCGGTCGACGACATTGCCGCCCGCAAGGAAATGCAGGAGCGGCTGCTTCGCGAGGCCGAGGAAGCGCGCATGGCCGCGCTCGAGGAAGCGCGCCGCCGTGACGACCGTTCGAAACAAGCGCAGAGCGAGGACGAGAAGCGCCGCGCCGAGGACAACCGCAAGGCCGAGGAAGAAGCCGCCAAGCGCGCTGCCGAAGAGGCCGCCGAGGCCGAGCGCCGCGCCGCCGAGGAAGCTGCTGCCCCGGCCCCTGCCGCCGAACAAGCTACCGAAGAAGACCGCGAATTCCGCCGTCCCGCCTCGGCGCCGGCTCGCGCGCCCAATCGCGCCGCTCCGTCGCATCCGGGCGCGCATCGCCCCCGCGGCGACGATCGCCGCCATTCCGGCAAGCTCACTGTGTCGCGCGCTTTGTCGGGTGAGGATGACAGCCGCGCCCGCAGCCTCGCCGCGCTCCGGCGCGCCCGCGAGAAGGAAAAGCGCGCCCACCAGGCCGCTGGTCCCTCGGCCAAGCAATACCGCGATGTCGATGTTCCCGAGACGATCACCGTCCAGGAATTGGCCAAGCGCATGGGTGAACGCGGCGCCGACCTTGTGAAGGCGCTCTTCAAGATGGGCACGCCCGTCACGATCACAGAAACGATCGACCAGGACACCGCCGAACTGCTGATCGAGGAGTTCGGCCACCGCATCAATCGCGTCTCCGAATCCGACGTCGACATCCAGACCGAAGCCGACGTCGATGCGCCCGAAACGCTGAAGGCTCGCCCGCCGGTGGTCACCATCATGGGCCACGTCGACCACGGCAAGACCTCGCTGCTCGACGCGATCCGCGGCGCCAGCGTCCAGTCGGGCGAGGCCGGCGGCATCACCCAGCACATCGGCGCCTATCAGGTCACGCTGAAGGACAAGTCGAAGGTCACCTTCCTCGACACGCCGGGTCACGAGGCCTTCACGGAAATGCGCGCGCGCGGCGCCAATGTCACCGACATTGTCGTGCTGGTCGTTGCGGCCGATGACGGGCTGAAGCCGCAGACCATCGAGGCGATCAACCACACCAAGGCCGCCGGCGTCCCGATGATCGTGGCGATCAACAAGATCGACAAGCCGGACGCCAAGCCGCAGAAGGTCCGCGAGGAACTTCTCCAGCACGAAATCATCGTCGAGCAGATGGGCGGCGACGTGCAGGACGTCGAAGTCTCCGCCAAGGAAAAGACCAACCTCGACGGCCTCCTGGAAGCGATCAACCTCCAGGCCGAAATCCTGGAGCTGAAGGCCAATCCCGACCGCGCCGCCGAAGGTGCGGTGGTCGAAGCCAAGCTCGACAAGGGCCGCGGCCCGCTGGCGACCGTGCTGATCCAGCGCGGCACGCTCAAGGTCGGTGACGTCATCGTCGTCGGCGCCGCGTCGGGCAAGGTCCGCGCGATGATCGACGATCATGGCCGACAGGTGAAGGAGGCTGGCCCCTCCTTCCCGGTCGAGGTGCTCGGCCTTGGCGCCGTTCCATCGGCGGGCGACCAGCTGACGGTCGTCGAGAACGAAGCCCGCGCCCGCGAGGTCGCTTCCTATCGCCAGGGCGTGCTCGACAAGAAGCGCACGACCTCGGCCCCGGTCAGCCTCGAAAATATGTTCGCCAACCGCGCCTCCAGCACCATCGAATTCCCGATGGTCATCAAGGCCGACGTGCAGGGCTCGGCCGAAGCGATCGTCAGCGCCGTCAACAAAATCTCGACCGACGAGATCAAGGTCCGCGTGCTCCATTCGGGCGTCGGCGCGATCACCGAAAGCGACGTGACGCTGGCCGCCTCGACCGGTGCGCCGATCATCGGTTTCAACGTCCGTCCGAACGCCAAGGCGCGCGAGGTTGCCGACCGCAACAAGGTCGAGCTTCGCTACTACGACGTCATCTATCACCTCACCGACTGGGTGAAGGGCGCGATGGCGGGCGAACTCGGTCCGGAGATCATCGAGACGGTTGTCGGCCGCGCCAAGGTCCAGGAAGTTTTCCCGGCCGGCAAGCGCGACAAGGCGGCGGGTCTGCTGGTCCTCGAAGGCGTCATCCGCAAGGGCCTCCACGCCCGCCTCACCCGCGAGGACGTCATCGTGTCGAAGACCACCATCTCCTCGCTCCGCCGCTTCAAGGACGACGTGTCCGAAGTGGCCGCGGGTACGGAGTGCGGCGTGCTCTTGGCCGACACCAACGACATCAAGCCGGGCGACAATCTCGAGGTCTTCGAGACGGAAGAGCGTGCTCGCACGCTGTGAGCGACGAGCCTACCGAAGAACAAATCAAGCAGCGTCAGGGCTGCGCTGAAGGTTTCGTCGGTTGCTTGTTCGAGGGTCTGGGTTGCGCGTGGATTTTGTCCTGCTTCGCCCTTGTGAGTGTCGTGCCCTTTTGGATGAATTGAGATGCGTACCAAGGAAACTCCTGAAGGCCGGTCGGTCCGACTGCTCCGTGTCGGCGAGCAGGTGCGGCATGTGTTGAGCGAAATCCTCCAGCGCGGCGACGTGCATGATGACGTTCTTGCCTCGCACCCGGTAAGCGTCACCGAAGTGCGCATGTCGCCCGACCTTCGCCACGCGACGGTGTTCGTGAAGCCGCTGCTGGGCGAGGACGAGGCAGCGGTGCTGAAGGCGCTCCGCACCAACACCGCCTACCTCCAGCGCGAGGTCGCTCAGCGGGTGCGCATGAAATATGCCGCCAAGCTCAAATTCCTCGCCGACGAAAGCTTCGACGAAGGCAGCCACATCGACCGGCTGCTCCGCAGCGATCATGTCGCGCAGGACCTCGACGAGGAATGAGCGAGCTCGGGGCGCCCATGACGGGCGACGGCATCCGCGCCGAACCTTGGACCGAGGCCTATCGCGAACCCTTGAAGGCCGCCTGCGCCGAAGATCTCGAAATCTGGCAGATTTACGCCACGAACTTCGCCCCCGAAGCCTTCGACGCCAGCTTCGACAAGCTGATGGGCCTGCCATGGGGGCGTTTCGCTATCTTCGCCGATGACGGGGATTTGATCGGCATGAGCTGCTACCTCAACATCGACGCGCCGCGCGGTGTGCTGGAGATCGGCAACACCTATTACCGCCCGAAGTTCCGCGGCACGGGCTTCAACCGCCGGGTGAAGGACATGATGCTCCGCCGCGCCTTCGATTGCGGCTACCGCCGTGTCGAATTCCGCGTCGACGAGCGGAACAAGCGCAGCCAGGCCGCGATGACAAAGCTCGGCGCCGTCCGCGAAGGCGTCATGCGCGCCGACCGCATCACCTGGACCGGCCATGTCCGCGATACCGTCCTTTTCTCGATCCTCAAAGACGAGTGGCCCCTTTGACCGTCATCCCCGCGAAAGCGGGGACCCAGCCAAAAAAACTGGGTTCCCGCTTGCGCGGGAATGACGAATAGAGAGTCCGTGATCCGATTCTTGCCAGTTCTAGCATTGCTCGCCGCCTCGCCCGTCTCAGCCAAACCGCTGACCGTGCAAATGGGCGAGACGTGGGTCTTCTCGGTAAGAAACGGCGAGCCCGCCAACGCCCGCAAGATCGCGGCCTCGGCATCGCCTGCCCGCAACCAGTTCAAGGTGACCCTTCAGCCGCTCATGGGCACGACCATGACCGTGATCAACAATAGCCGCCACGACTATGCCTATCGCGCCACTCTTCTGGTCGACGGCAAACCCGTGGAAGCCAAGAGCTGCGCTGTACCCGCCAACGGCCGCCTCGCGATCGAGCATTGGGCGAAACGCGTCTCCGCCGTTACCCTCAGCCACTTCCGCGCCGCGCCCGCCGGCTCGCTCTGCCCATAGGTTCGCATGGCCAAGCTCTATTTCTACTACGCCGCGATGAACGCCGGGAAGTCGACCACGCTGTTGCAGGCCGATTTCAACTATCGCGAGCGCGGCATGGAAACGATGCTGTGGACTGCCGACCTCGACGATCGCGCGGGCGCCGGGACGATCGGGTCGCGCATCGGCCTTGAGGCAGGCGCCCATCGCTATCGCGACGACATCAATCTGTTCGATGCGATCGTGGCGGAGCTGATCAAGCGCAAACTCCACTGCATCCTGGTCGACGAGGCGCAGTTCCTGACCCGCGACCATGTGCTGCAGCTGTGCCGGATCGCCGACGAGCTATCGATCCCGGTGCTCTGCTACGGCCTCAGGACCGACTTTCAAGGCCAGCTTTTCCCCGGATCGTCCGCCCTCCTCGCGCTCGCGGATGCGCTGATCGAACTGAAGGCGGTTTGCGAATGCGGCCGCAAGGCGACAATGAACCTCCGCGTCGATGCCGACGGTCATGCAGTCGCGTCGGGCGAGCAGACCGAGATCGGCGGCAACGACCGCTACGTCGCGCTGTGCCGTCGCCATTTCATGGAGCGCCTTCGTGAAGGCGAAGCGCGCCAGCTCAGGCTGGCGATCCCGCGCTAAGGCGGATCACTCGTCGTCGTCGTCGTCCTCGGTCATGATGTCGCTGTCCCGTGGCGGCAGCCAGCGCCAGAGCAGCACGACATTCGCCGCGGCGCCCGCCATCTGGCAAAGACCCGCTGCTACCAGCACCGCCGCTGGCTCGGCGCTCCGCAGCATCACCACCACCGCCGCTACGAACAGTCCAAGGCTGAACAGGACGAACCCGCCGAAGTGGTGGGGAATATAGGGTTCCAGCTTGCGAACCCATTTAAGCTGGCGGCCCGTCCGCGCCGCGGCATTGCCGAAGGGTCCGAAAACGGTCAGCAGGGTCTTGGTCAGCCGGTAGGTCAGCAGGCGACGTCCGAAAACCGCCGACGTGCTCGCAATCTCCCCGAAGCGCAGCGGTTCGTTCAATGGCCGCTTCGGGCTGTAGGCCGGCCTCGGCCACCAGCGCAGGACCGCATAGGCGATCCACTCGCGCGCGCCGAAAGCGAAGCCCATCGCGGCCGCGTCCCAGCCGGCCGCCCAGGCAAGAATGACAGTCAGCAGTCCGCTGCCGCCTAGCGCGAGGCGGAAATATGGAGTGACCGTTTGGGCGTCCGCCAGTCGCACGTAACGGGCGGGCATTCCCAGCGCGACGAACGGCAGGAACGCCGCTACCTCATGCTGGCCCAGGCCCTTGAGCCCCTCGGCGACTGCCCCAACCAGCGCGAGGCCGGCAATCAGTGCGGCGAGCTGCAATTCGACCGCGAACCGGCGCGCCTGCTTCCTTATTGCCTTCGGCGCTTCGACCCGGCGGCGCAGCGACAAGGACGTCGCCAGGCGGGTCAGCATCTGGATCGCGCGAATGAAGGTGACGGCGGCCAGCAGCCGCGCTGCGTCCGCGTGCCCGATCGCCGCGACGATCACCGCCCACAGGGCAATCGTGATGCCCATGGGAACATATTCGCGCCAAGTCAGCTCGGCGATGCGGCGCCGCTTGATCACCCCAGCCAGGCGTTGATCGTGCCGGCGCGCGAATGGCCGACCGCCTGCGCGAACCGCGCACCCTGGATGACGACCGACAGGATGCTCCACGCCGCGCAAATCGCAAAGGCCTCCGCCGGCGATCCCGCGATCAATCCGGCCGTCATGATCAAAAGGATGATGTTCCGACGCGACACGATCGTCCGGAACCGGGAGTCGAACGGGCGCCACATGAAGGGATTGATTCCGAACTTCTTCTTGAACCCGCGCTCCAATACGCGGCCGATCACATAAGTCGCGAGGACGATCCAGCACGAGGGCCAGATCCAGGGATGGCCCGGATCCACCTTATCGATTCCAACGGCCAGGCAATACCACCACAGTGGCGGATGGATCAGGTCGTTACCATGGTCTAGCTGATTGCCGAGCCAGCTGGACGTCAGCGTGACCCTCGCCAGCTTGCCGTCCACCGTGTCCAGCAAGGTCATCAGCCAGGCCGCGACCAGGCCCTCCGCCAGATTGCCCACATAGAATTGCCAGCCCGCGACGAAGGTCAGCACGAAGCCGACGATCGTGACCGCATTGGGCGACAGGCCCAGCGCGGCCGCCCCCCGCGTCAGCCACAGGGCCGGCTCCGGCCAGGCATATTTGGTGACGACGTCCGTCACGCCCTTGTAGACGCTCGAGAAGAGCTTCCGCTCGATCGCCGAGGGCGGCTGCTCGCCAAGCGCCAGCGCGAGCGGGTCGAGACGCCTCCGGAGTTTTTTCACATAGGTCGGGCCGATCGTGCTGATGCAGGTTGTCGACATGGTCGAGCCGTCACCCGCCAGAGCGAGCTGGGCGGCCGCGACGTCGCCGCTCTTCACCGCGACGGCGAGCGGCCGGCCGGCGGCGGACGAGACCACGGTTCCGGGATGGCTCGCCAGCCAGGCGATGGTGTCGTTGGACAGGACCGCGGAAGCGTGCGCGACCAGTTGAAGGTCGCCCAGATCGACCGCCTGCCGTGCCAGCCGCTCGGCGGGCGTCATCCCGAACAGTCGCTGCTCACATTGGCCGACGATGGTAAGCAAATATCACGGTCCTTCTGCCGGGCGCGCGGCCTTATGGTCAAAGCCGAGGGGCTTGTCTATCGCCCGCCGCATGGCGCTCAATGGCTGGATAATCCTCGACAAGCCGGTCGGTATCGGATCGACGCAAGCCGTCGGCGCCGTGAAGCGGGCCCTGCGCGAGGCAGGCGAACCCAAGACCAAGGTCGGCCACGGCGGCACGCTCGACCCGCTGGCGAGCGGCGTGCTCCCCATCGCGCTGGGCGAGGCGACCAAGCTAGCGGGCCGGATGCTCGACGCGACCAAGGCCTATGACTTCACTATCCGCTTCGGCGAGGAGACGGACACGCTCGACCTGGAAGGCAAGGTGATCGCCACCAGTGATATCCGGCCGACGCGCGCTGACGTGGAAGCGATCCTGCCCCGCTTCACCGGCCCGATCGAACAGGTTCCGCCCGCTTTCTCGGCGCTGAAGGTGGAGGGCGAGCGGGCCTATGACCTCGCCCGCGCCGGCAAGGAGGTGAAGCTAAGAAGCCGACACGTCATGATCGAAGATTTGCAGCTCCTCAGTTGCGTTGCGGCGCGTCTTGATGGGGTGCAACCCGAGGCAGATCCCCAGACATTCAAAGAGGCCACGCAACATTTGATCGACCGACGGCGTGCACAGGCGGGCAAGTACGAAAAGCTTGCTGAGGCCACGATCTCGGCAAGAGTTTCCAAGGGCACCTACATCCGCTCGCTCGCCCGCGACATCGCGCACGCATTGAACACGGTTGGCCATGTCACCATGTTGAGGCGGACCAAGGCCGGCCCCTTCACCCTGGAAAGGGCGATTTCGCTGGACTTTCTGTGCGATGCCGCTAAGGCGCGCGCACTGACGAGGACGGTTCTCCCGCTTGAGGCGGGT
>CAMPIY010000081.1 GCA_946886645.1 uncultured Sphingomonas sp. | reverse complement strand
CCGCAATGGGTCGATTCCGGCCATTAGCGAAGATCCGCCTCGTGCCCCGCCGCCTGTCGATTGAGGCTTGCCCTCCGTCTTTCGCTGCCTAGTCTCACGCCCATGCTGAAACCCGCCTTCGCGCTCTTCGCGCTGCTCGCCGTCGCCACGCCCGCCCTCGCCCAGCCGATTTCGGCGGAGGAACAGGCGAAGATCGACAAGCTGGTCACCGAAACGCTCGAGAAGACGAAAACCCCGTCTGTCTCGATCGCGATCGTTCGCGACGGGAAGATCGTCCTCGCCAAGGCCTATGGGAAGGCATCGGAAACCATCCCCGTCGCGACGCCCGACCTGCCCTATCAGATCGCGTCCAATTCGAAGCAGTTCACGGCCATGGCGCTGCTGTTGCTGGAGGATGAGGGCAAGCTCGATCTCGACGACAAGGTGTCCAAATACCTCCCGGGCATTTCGGGCGGCGACAAGATCGCGCTTCGCCAGCTACTCAGCCACACCTCGGGCCTGCAGGATTACTGGCCGCAGGACTTCAGCTTCGCGGCGATGGCGACGCCGACCACGCCGCAGGGCATCCTCGACATCTGGGCGAAGAAGCCGCTCGACTATGAGCCGGGCACGCAGTGGCAATATTCCAACACCGGCTACGTCGTCGCCGGGCAGATCGTCGAGAAGGTCGCGGGAGAGCCTCTGCTGTCCTTCCTGCAGAAGCGCATCTTCAAGCCGCTCGGAATGACTAGCGTGGTCGACATGGACAAGGCGATCGGGCCGAAATTCCCGCAAGGCTATGGCCGCGCCGCGCTCGGCCCCGTCCGAGTGGCGACGCCGGCCGCGGCCGGCTGGCTCTACGCCGCGGGCGAATTGTCGATGAGCCCGACCGACCTCGCAAAATGGGACATCGCCCGCATGAACCGCGCCCTCCTTCCCGCCGACGATTGGGCGGAGCAGGAAACCACCGTCAAGCTGACCGACGGCAAGGACACCGGCTACGGCCTCGGCGTCTACAACCGCGTCAGCAATGGTCGTCGCGTCATCAGCCACGGCGGCGAGTCCGTCGGTTTCCTCTCGGCCAACAATGTCTATCCGGACCAGAAGGCGGCGATCGTGGTGATGACCAATACCTGGTCCTCGCCGGCCTCGGGACAGATTACTCGCGGCCTTGCCGAGATCGTCCTTCCGTCGAAGGCCGATCCGGTCGCCGCTGCGCACGCCGAGCGAGTTCGGATGGTCTACAACCAGCTCCGCACGGGAGCGCTCGACCGCTCCCTGCTCACCCCCAACGCCAGCTATTATTTCACGCCGACGGTGACCGCCGATTTCCAATCGAGCCTCGCGCCGCTGGGCGAGCCGGCCGCCATCGTGCCCGACGGGGGCTCCGTCCTGCGTGGCGGTTTCGTGATCCAGGGCTACACGATCAAATATCCCGACCGGGAGCTCGACCTGTCGGTGTTCATGGAGCCGGGCGCGAATGGTCGCGTCGAGCAGTTTTTGGTCTCGGGCTCGTGACCGACTTCGCTTCCCTTCTCCAACCCGACCGCGGCGGACCTGCGCGCGCCATCCACCTGGTGGACAAGGCAAGCTTCTCCGATTGGGCGAAGAAGCAAAGCGCCGCCCGGCGCGCCTTCCTCGACGCAGCTCGGTTCGAAGGCAAGACCGGCTTCCAACATTTGATCCTGCCCGGCTCGCGCGATGACGATTGGGAGGTTGTTTCGACGGTCGCCAACGTCGCCGAGCTTTCGCCCTGGTGCCTTGCAAGGCTCGGAGAGGCGCTCCCCGAGGGCCGTTACCGGCTGGCCGAGGGCGATCCCGGGCCAGCTATGCTCGGCTGGATGCTCGGTCAGCATCGCCTCACTGACTATAAGTCGAAATCGGAGCCCGAACGCGGCCCCCGCGTCCTGCTGACCCAGGAAGCGGCCGACATAGACCAGATCGTGCAGTTGGCCGAGGCCACTGCGCTGGTGCGCGACCTGGTCGACACGCCCGCCGCCGACATGGGACCGGCCGAGTTGGAAGCCGCCGCCCGCGCCCTCGCCAAGGACCATGGCGCGAAGATCGAAGTCACCAGCGGCGATGCGCTGTCCAAGGGCTATCCGATGATCGCCGCCGTCGGCCAGGGTGCGGCGCCGGACCGAGCGCCGCGCCTGATCGAGCTTCGTTGGGGCAAGGACAATGCGCCCCGCCTCGCGATCGTCGGCAAGGGCGTCTGCTTCGACAGCGGCGGCCTCGACATCAAGCCGGCCAGCGGCATGCGCCTGATGAAGAAGGACATGGGCGGTGCGGCCCATGCGCTGGCGCTTGCGAAGCTGGTGATGTCCGCGAAGCTGCCCGTCCGCCTCCACCTGCTGGTTCCCGCGGTCGAGAACAGCGTTTCCGCCACCTCCTACCGCCCGGGCGACGTGCTGAAGAGCCGCAAGGGGCTGAAGGTCGAGATCGACAATACCGATGCCGAAGGCCGCCTTGTCCTCGGCGACGCCCTCGCGAAAGCGGGGGAGGACAATCCGGAACTGATCGTCGATTTCGCAACCCTCACCGGCGCTGCCCGTGTCGCGCTTGGGCCGGACCTTCCCGCCACTTTCGTCAACGACGACGAACTGGCCGGGTCGATCGAAGCCTCGGCCAAACAGGTGACCGACCCGATCTGGCGGATGCCCTTGTGGGACGGCTACGACGAGATGCTGAAGTCCGACCTCGCCGACCTGAGCAATGCGGCGGACTCCCCGATGGGGGGATCGATTACCGCTGCGCTCTTCCTGCGCCGCTTCGTGCCGGAGGGCGTTCCCTGGGCACATCTCGACACCTTCGCCTGGCGGCCCTCGCCCAAGCCGGGCCGTCCCAAGGGCGGCGAAGCGATGGGGCTGCGCGCGGTGTTCGCCATGCTCCAGGGGCGCTATGGCGCGTAACGGGGCCGCACCGATCGGCCTAAGCAGCGGTTTTTTCGCGCGATTCGACGGGGTTCACGCAACAAAACGGCCTTTGCTCTGTTACGGTAGGCAACTACGCGACGATTGGAGTTGTCGAACCCATGGGCGATGCTTCGCTATCGGGCTGGATGCGTGCGTTGATCGATTATGTACGGTCCGGAGAGCCCGACCTCACCAACCGGCAGATGGCGCTGTTGATGCTCGTTTATCTGACTCCCGGCCCTCACACGGTGCGCGGCCTTGCGAAAACGCTTGGCGTTTCGAAACCGGTGGTCACACGCGCCTTGAATACATTGGGGGCGCTCGGCTATCTGCGCCGCGAGAGAGACCAGGACGACCGCCGCAACGTGTTTGTCGTCCGCACGAACGACGGGGCAAACTTCCTTGAAGGGTTCAAACGATACCTCCGCGCCGAGGATGACGGCGGCGAGCGGCCGATCGTCGGACAGCGCGACAAGGAGCCAGCCTTCGCGGCCCGTTGAGGGCTTCGCGCTGAGCGGCACGTCCGACCTGCCCGACCCCGCGACCCACGCCTATCGCAAGGATTTGGCCGACACCGCCCTCGCCGGCCGGGTGATTGCGTCCCACTATGCCGAGCCGTTGGTGCGCCACCTGGTGGCGAGCGCCGCCTTCCTCGCCGAACCCGCCGAGGACGACGGCTTGCTGGCCGAACTGGCGGCTGGGGCAGAAATGCGGGTTCTGGATATCAGCCGGGGCTGGGCCTGGGGCTACGGTCCCGACGGCCGCGTCGGCTACGTCCGCGCCGAAGCGGTGGGCATCTAGATTCCCTTCGCCTTCCGGTAGGCCCGCCACTTGGCGACATTGGCGTTATGCTCGGCCAATGTGTTGGCGAAGACATGGCCGCCGCTCCCGTCAGCGACATAGTAAAGCGCGCCGGTCTTGGCCGGGTCGAGGACGGCGGCGATGCTGTCGCGTCCGGGATTGGTGATCGGCCCGATCGGAAGCCCCAGCTTGCGCCGCGTGTTGTAGCCATTGTCGGCGGCCAGCTCGGACCGTCGGATCATCCGGCCCAGGGGCTTGCCCTTGGTAATGGGATAGATGGTCGTGGCGTCGGCACCGAGCGCCATGCCGATCCTGAGACGGTTGCAGAGCACGCCCGCGACCATCGGCCGCTCGCTTGCCTTGCCGGTTTCCTTCTCGACGATCGAGGCGAGGATGATCGCATCCTTCTCGGAATAAACCGGGCAATTGCCTTTCCGCGCCGCCCAAAGCTTCGTCAGCTCCTTGTCCATCGCGTCGGTCATCCGCTTGAGCACTGCCGCCCGCGTCTCGCCCTTCTGCCAATCGTAGCTGTCGGGCAGGACCGATCCCTCCGCCGGAATCGGCGCGGGGCCGGTCAGTTCGGGAATGGCGGCGAGCTTTTCCTGGACGATGATCGACGGCATCCCCTCCGCGATGGTGACCAGGCGCACCACCGGCCGCCCATGCTGAAGGATGTCGAGGATCGTAGCAGCGCTGGATCCAGCCGGAATCTCGAACTCTCCGGCCTGAACCGGGTCGCTTGAGCCGAAAATCTTCGCCATCCCGCGGAACGTCCTGGCGTTGCCGGGGATGATGCCCGCCGCATCAAGCTGCCGGGCTACCGAAGCGAGAGTCGAGCCCTCCTCCACCGTAATGCGGTGCGGGCCGGGTTTCGGACCTGCGCTCCACCACAACATCCCCACCGCCGCGATGGCGGCAATCACGGCAATGATGGCGAGGCCGAAAAGCTTCCTCACACCGCCTTCACGACGAGGGAGGCATTGGTTCCGCCGAAGCCGAAGCTGTTGTTCAGCGCCGCACGAACTTCGCGCTTCTTGGCCTTGTGCGGGACCAGGTCGACACCAGCCGTGCCCTCGCTCGGATTGTCGAGGTTGAGCGTCGGCGGGACGATCTGGTCGCGGATGGCCAGGATGCAGAAGATGGTCTCAACCGCTCCGGCGCCGCCGAGGAGGTGGCCGATGGCCGACTTGGTCGAGCTCATCGAGACATTGGCGGCCTCATTGCCGAACAGGCGGCGTACCGCGCCCAGTTCCAGCTCGTCGCCCAGCGGCGTCGAAGTGCCGTGCGCGTTGATATAGTCGATGTCGCCCGGCGTCATCCCCGCCTTCTTCAGCGCCATTTCCATCGACCGGAACGCGCCCGATCCTTCGGGATGCGGCGCGGTGACGTGATAGGCGTCGCCCGACAGGCCGTAACCCACGACCTCGGCATAGATTTTCGCGCCGCGCGCCTTGGCATGCTCATATTCCTCGAGCACCACGACGCCCGCGCCCTCGCCCATGACGAAGCCGTCGCGGTCCTTGTCATAGGGACGGCTGGCCTTCTGCGGCTCGTCGTTGAAGTTGGTGCTGAGCGCCCGCGCTTGCGCGAAACCAGCGATTCCGATGGGGCAGATGGTCGCCTCGGCGCCGCCCGCCAGCATGATGTCCGCGTCCCCATCCTTGATCATCCGCGCCGCGTCGCCGATCGAGTGGGCGCCGGTCGAGCAGGCCGTCACGACCGCATGGTTGGGCCCCATCAGCCCATATTTGATGCTGACCTGGCCGGAGATGAGGTTGATCAGGCGACCGTGGACGAAATGCGGACTCACGCGCCCCGGCCCCTTCTCCGCCAGCACCAGCGATTCGCTCTCGATGCCCGGCAAACCGCCAATCCCCGAACCGATCGAGCAACCCGCGCGAAAGCGCGTCGCTTCGTCCATATCGGTAAGGCCGGCGTCCTCGATTGCCTGACCCGCGGCGTCGATGCCGTAGACGATGAACGGGTCAACCTGCCGCTGCACCTTATGATCGACCCGCTTGTTGGGGTCGAAGCCATATTCGTGATCCGCCGGCTTCACTTCGCAGGCGATCCTGCATTTCTGGTCGCTGGCGTCGAACCTGGTGATCGTCCCGGCGCCGGACTTGGCCGCCAGGATATTCGCCCAAGTGGTCTCGACGTCGCCGCCAAGCGGCGTCACCAGACCCAGACCCGTCACGACGACACGGCGCATAAACTTCTCCAGATAACACAACAGGCTCAAACCCGTTCGGGCTGAGCCTGTCGAAGTCCCGTTCTTTCCTCAAGCCTCAAGCGGAAGAAGGGCAGCCCTTCGACAAGCTCAGGGCGAACGGAAGTGGGTTAGCCCTTGTTGCTGTCGATATAGACAATCGCGTCCTTGACGGTCGCGATCTTCTCGGCCGCGTCGTCGGGGATTTCGACGCCGAACTCTTCCTCGAACGCCATCACCAGCTCGACGATGTCGAGGCTGTCGGCGCCCAGGTCGTCGATGAAGCTCGCTTCCTCGGTCACCTTGTCGGCTTCGACGCCGAGATGCTCGACGACGATCTTCTTCACCCGGTCGGCGGTCTCGCTCATGTGGACTTTCCTCCGTTTAGATTTTGAGGTTGCCCTAGCGGGCCTCGGGGCACTGGGCAAGCAGGACTTGCTCTCCTAACTCAGGCATCGATGAAAGGCTCCCGCCCCCTCACCGCCGGTGAAATCGAGCTGGCCCGCTCGATATTCGGCGATGCCGTCGACTATGACCGGGTGAGGATGGTCCGCCGCAAATGGTGGCCGTTTCAGTCCCGGGGGATCGTCATGGCGCCCACCGGCAATATCCATTTCCACCCCGACAGCCCCCTGTGGTCCGAGGACTTCTCGAAGGAGCGCATGTCGCTGCAGGGACTGTTCATCCACGAAATGACCCACGTCTGGCAGGCTCAGACGCGCGGGAAATTCTACCTGGTGCTGATGCGGCACCCTTTCTGCCGCTACAATTACGACCTGATCGAGGGGCAGGCGTTCGACCACTACGGCCTCGAACAGCAGGCCGAACTCCTGAGACACCGTTTCCTCGCCGACCGCGGTCAGGCAGTCGCGCGTTTACCCGACTGGAGTATCCTGCCGTTCACCAAATCTGTTACAGATACGCAACAGTCCTGATGCGAAACGCTTACCCCCCTTTTCGCCGCCAATAAGAAGCATAGTCTGCGATCCGTCGAAAATTCCAACAGGGGGAATTTGCCATGACTTTCCGTGCTCATGCCGTGCGTAGCCTCATGATCGGTGCCGCGACGATGGCGCTTGCAACGCCCGCATGGGCGCAGACGGCGGAGGAAACGCAGGCCCAGGCGGCCAATGACGCCAACGAACCCTCGCAGGGCGATCTGATCATCGTCACCGCGACAAAGCGCGCCTCAACGGTCCAGGACGTTCCCTTCTCGATCAACGCGCAGACCGAGGAAGACATCCAGCGCGCCAATGCAAACACGATCGAGGACATCAGCCGCAACGTCGCCGGCCTGGCCGTCCAGAACCTCGGACCGGGCCAAAGCCAGGTGTCGATTCGCGGCGTGTCGGCCGGCCAGATCGTGCGCGACCAGCCGGGCGTGAAGGAACAGGTCGGCGTCTACCTCGACGAAAGCGTCATTTCGCTGTCGCTGTTCACGCCGGATCTCGATCTGTTCGACCTGAACCGGGTCGAGACGTTGCGCGGCCCACAGGGAACGCTGTTCGGATCGGGCAGCGTCGGCGGCACGCTTCGCTATATCACCAACCAGCCCAAGCTCGGCCGGACCGAAGGGCAGGTCGAGGCCAATATCAATCATGTGCATGACGGCGATTTCGGCGGCCACCTGAAGGGCGCGATCAACCTCCCGCTCGGCGAAACGGCTGCAATTCGCGCTGTCGGCTATTACACCAAATATGCGGGCTTCATCGATGCCATCGGGCCGGCCGGCGGCAAGAACATCAACGATGGCAAGCGCTACGGCGGCCGAATCTCGTTGCT
>CAMPIY010000080.1 GCA_946886645.1 uncultured Sphingomonas sp. | reverse complement strand
TCGCCGCTTCGACCTGGACCCGGACGAACTCCTTGTAATCGTCGACGTCGAACAGCGCCTGCGCCGTATCGACCACGCGCCACACGATCTGCGCCGCCATCTCGATCGGGTTTCCGCGCAGGTCGTTGACCTTGATCTTGTCGCTGATGAAGTTGTTGGCGCGGACCGAAACCTTCTTGCGCATCAGCCACGGCAAAACCCAGCGAAGGCCGGTCGAACGGTCGGTGCCGGCATAGGCCCCGAACAAGGTAATCGCCGCCGCCTGGTTCGGCTGCAGCATGTAGAAGCCGCACGCCACGAACAGCAGCACGATCGGCGCAACGATAACCGCGGTGATCGCGACCATCGACGGATTGTCGTTGGCGAGCTGGACGATTCCCCAGACCTGAACGACGATGGCCAGCAACAGCAGCAACAGCATCATGTAGCCGCTCGCCGTGGATGCCGGCCGTTCGCGGCTGCTGGTCAGCGCGACGACGTTTGGTTCAACCATATTTGCCTCCCTTTAATTGATATCAATTTAATATCAAAGCTGCTGACTCGTCAACTGGAATATCCATCGGCAATTGGCTAGGAACCGAACAGCCTGGCGTTCCAGGGCGCGGGCACGGCTGGCCGAGGGGACATAGTCGATGCGTATAGTGTTGATGTTGGGAGTCTTATTGATGTCGAGCGCCGCGATCGCGCAGGAGAAACCCGGGTGGAAGCTCGTCATTCATGGCGGAGCCGGGACCATCAAGAAGGCCAAGATGCCGGCCGCCAAGGAAGTGGAAATCCGCGCCTCGCTGGACCGGGCGCTGGCGGCCGGCTCGAAGATATTGTCGTCCGGCGGAAGCGCGCTCGACGCGGTCGAAGCCTCGGTCAGGGTGCTTGAGGACGATCCCAATTTCAACGCCGGTCGCGGCTCCGTTTTCACCTATGACGGCAATAACGAGATGGACGCCTCGATCATGGACGGGCGCACTCGCACGGCGGGAGCGGTCACCGGCGTTACGGCGACGAAGAACCCGATCAGCCTGGCGCGCGCCGTCATGGAGAAAAGCGAGCATGTGTTCCTGAGCCGTGAGGGCGCGAACGAATTTTCGCGGCGGCAGGGCCTGGAGCAGGTACCGCCCGAATATTTCGCAACCGATCAGCGGCGACGCCAGCTCGAACTATTCAAGTCGAAGAAGGTCAGCGCGCTGGATATCGAATATAAGTTCGGGACGGTCGGGGCTGTCGCGCTCGACAAGGACGGGCATGTCGCTGCCGCAACCTCGACCGGCGGGATGACCGGCAAACGATGGGGCCGGATCGGCGACAGTCCGATCATCGGCGCCGGCACCTATGCCGACGATCGCGGCTGCGCCGTGTCGGGG
Organism: uncultured Sphingomonas sp.; assembly: GCA_946886645.1. The sequence goes on along the minus strand of CAMPIY010000080.1, from coordinate 6,600 downwards.
ACGGGCTGGGGCGAATATTTCATCCGCGTCGGTGTCGCGCATGAAATCTGCGCCCGGATGCGCCTTGACGGAACCGCGCCTCAAGCCGCGGCCGACGATGTCATGGCCGAGGTCAAGGCATTGGGCGGCGACGGCGGAGTGATCATGGTGACGCCCAAGGGCGACATGGTCATGTCGTTCAACACTGCCGGGATGTACCGAGGCAAGGCCGACGCGTCGGGCCGCTCGGTCCAGATCTATGCGGAAGACTGAGAGCGATAGGGCAAGGCTGACGCCGCCCATTCGAATTCCTGGCGCACTGCTTCCCGTTCGCCCAACAAGTAGCGGTCGATCGCGTTGCGGAACGCCGGGTCGGGGATGAAATGCACCGAGCGGGTGAGCACCGGCTCATACCCCCGCGCCAGCTTATGCTCGCCCTGAGCGCCGGCCTGGATGCAGCCGATACCGTTCTCAATCGCCCATTCGATCGCGCGGTAATAGCTGAGCTCGAAATGGAGGAACGGCAGGTCGTCCAGCGCGCCCCAGTAGCGGCCATAGAGCGTGTCGGCGCCGACGAAATTAAGCGCGCCCGCCACCGGCTGCCCGCCGCGAAGCGCGAGGAACATCAACGCCGCATCACCCGCCGCCTCGCCGATCTCGTCGAAGAAAGCTCGGGTCAGATAGGGCCGTCCCCATTTCCGCGAGCCGGTCTCCTGGTAGAAATGCCACATCGCGTCCCAATGCGCGGGCTCGATCTCGGCGCCGCGCAGGGTAACGATCTCGAGCCCTTCGCAGGCCCCCGCGCGCTCCTTGCGGATGGCCTTGCGCTTCCGGCTCGACAGGCGGCCGAGGAAATCGTCGAAGCTGGCATAGCCTCGATTGAACCAATGATATTGGATCCCTTCGCGGAGAAGCCAGCCGCGCTGCTGCGCCAGCCCGGCTTCATCTTCCGCCAGGAACGTGACGTGGGCGGAGGAGAGCCCATTCTGGACCGTTACCGTTTCCAGTGCGGCGAGCAGCGCATTGCGGTCGTCGCCAAGCAGCCGCCGACCGGGGCAAGGCGTGAACGGCACGGCGACCTGAAGCTTCGGATAATAGGTTCCGCCGGCGCGTTCCCACGCGTCAGCCCAGCCGTGATCGAACACATATTCGCCCTGGCTGTGGGTCTTGAGGTAGGCGGGTGCGGCAGCCGTCGTTCCCCCGCTTCGGTCGACGAGGATGGGAAGCGGGGTCCAGCCGGTGCTTTCGCCCACACTGCCCGACGATTCCAGCAACGACAGGAAGGTGTGCGACAGAAACGGGTCTTCGTCGCCGGCCAAGGCATTCCATTCGGCGGCCGGAAGCATCGAGACCCCGCCAGCGATTCGGGCAACAATGTCAGCTTCGCGGTCGGCCATCGCCTTCCCAGATAAGCGCATCGGCGTGAATTTCAGCTGTCTCGCGCTGATCGGCAGAGCGGATCGTCCAGCTATAGAGTTGATGCTTCTGCCGGGCTCTGGTTACCCACGGACGGGCCAACACAGCTCGATCCACCGCCAGAAAGTCCGGACGGCCCACCGTGATGCCGCGCCAGCGGTCGAACGCCGAAGCCCGTTCAGAAATCACGAGGCCGCGCCGCATTTGGGCTGCATGGCGAGCGAACCAGCGCGTCGCCTTTGGTTCGAAGCTCATCACGCCGACAGGACCCGAATAACAGGCAAACTCGTTCGTCACGGCCTGGGCAAGTTTCCAGGCATTGCCGCCCCGGCATTTCAGCTCAACTAGGATGGGCGCCCTCCCCGCGGCCAGGTTGAGCAAGTCCCTGAGCCGAGGAATATGTTCCTCGCTGTCGAACAGGCGCTGACCCGCCAGAACCGCTGCGGGAGTCGCTTCGACCGTCAGCGCCGACGCACATAGCCGCCTCAAGTCATGGTCGTGGAAGATCATGACCTCGCCGTCGCCCGAGAGGCGCACATCGCATTCGATCCCCGCGCCCAGGTCGAGCGCGGCACGAAAGGCGGCCATGCTGTTTTCAGGAACGCCCGGTCCGTGAAGCCCGCGATGCGCGAACCCTTTCGGTCCCGGATCGAGTGGGTCAGTCGCGGATCTTGACGACCGCATCCACCTCGACCGCGACGCCGAGCGGAAGGACCGGAACGCCGACCGCCGAGCGGGCGTGGCGGCCGGCTTCGCCGAAAACGTCCTGCATCAGCTCCGACGCGCCGTTGGCGACCTTGGGCTGGTCAGTGAAGCTTCCAGCCGAATTGACGAACACGCCGAGCTTCACGATCCGCTCCACCCGGTCGAGCGAGCCGAGCGCATTGCGCAACTGAGCTAGCAGCATGATTCCGCAGCGGCGGGCGGCGGCCTGTCCCGCTTCCAAGTCCAGATTCTCGCCAAGGCGGCCCGTGATCAGGCTGCCGTCCTCCGCGAAGCTGATCTGCCCCGACACATGGAGGAGGCCGTTGGCCTCGACATAGGGAACATAGCTCGCCACCGGGGCGGCGGCTTCGGGAAGGGTGATGCCGAGTTCGGCGAGGCGGTTGTCGATGCTCATGGGCAAAGCCTCAACACTCGATGGCGGCTTGGGTCAACCCTTGCGCTCGACGGCGAAGCCAGCCCAGCTTTGATTGGTGGGCATCAGCTCCAGCGCGTTGACGTTCACATGCGGCGGCAGGTTCGCGACCCACCAGATCGTCTCCGCGATGTCCTCGGCGGTCATCGGGTCCATGTTGGCGTACAGCGCATCCGATGCCGCCTGGTCGCCACCGTTGCGGACCAGGGTGAACTCGGTCTCGACCATCCCCGGCTCGATCGACGTGACGCGCACCCCTGTCCCGGCGAGGTCGCAACGCAGGCCCAGGCTGAATTGCCGGACGAAGGCCTTCGATCCCGCATAAACCGCGCCTCCGCGATAGGGGTAGGTAGCAGCGACCGACGATAGATTGATGATCGCACCCTTCCGCTCAACCAGCGTCGGGAGCAGCGCACGGGTCAGGGCGACGAGACCGGTCACATTGGTGTCGATCACCGTGTCGAGCGGGCCCTGTTCAGCGTCCTGCAAATTGCTCATCGGCGGGGCAAGGCCCGCATTGTTGAGCAACAGGTCGACCGCCTTGCCGTGCAGCGCGCCGTCGAAGCTGTCCGCATTCTTCATGTCGAGCGCCAGCGGCTGGAACGAATCACCAAGCTCGGCCGCAAGCGCGTCGAGCCGGTCGCGGCGGCGGCCTGTGCCGATGACCTGCCAGCCTCCGGCAGCGAACCTCCGCGCGGCGGCTTCGCCGATTCCTGCAGTGGCGCCGGTGATGAAGATGGTCTTGGTCATTTTTCGTCCAGTCGTTCCAAAATCCATTCGCAGGCGGTCGGCCAGTCGTCGATCCGGGCATGGGCATGCTCGGCGGTGGGAACGGCGGGCGCCAGGCGAGGCTCGGCGACCATGTGCAGCCGATGAACCTCCGGCGCATGTTTCGCCACCGACGCATGATGCACCGGCAGATCGTCGACGAAGGCCGTAGCGCTCGCGTTATGGCGGTCAATCAGCGCCCGTGCAGGAATGCCTTTGCCGCCCTGGTTGCAGACGACCTCGTGCGCGATGCCATGGCTGGCGAGCTGCTCGACCCGCCACGGATGCGCCAGCTCGGGGATGTTGGTGAGGATGACGATGTCGGCAACCTCGCCGATCCGTCCGAGCGCCTCGATCGCGCCGGGCACCAGTGTCTGGCGATGCATTTCATTCTCGAAGAATTCGCCAAGCAGCGGCCACACCCGGTCGCGAGCCAAGGCCTCGCCCGAGCCGCGATCGCTCAATGCCCCGTCGAACTGGCCGGTCTCGAACGCGAAATCGACATCGTGCGCCTCGCCCAGCCAGTCGCGGAAATGGCTGACCATATGGAGCAGCACCTCGTCGCAGTCGGTGATCAGTAATGGCCGGCTCATCGCTCCAGCTCCGCCCGGGCCGCGATCAGCGCTTCAGGTTTGCAGCCGATGCTTTCCGAGACCTCGACAAGGTCAGGCTCGTGGCTTTCGAGGAACGCTAAGGTCGCGGCCAAGAGGCTCCGCTCGCCCAGCCGCTCGCGAATCCCGTCGGGGGACAGGCCGGTGAGGTCGAGGAACCGCTGCGCGCGCCGTTCGTCTGAAAGGGTCGCCGCGAGCGCGCTTAGCGCCAGCGCTTCGGCGTCATTTGTGGTCGGACTCAACATCGCCTATCTTAGATGGGTAGTTTTTCGGGGGTACCGCTTGGCCAAGATCCTGGTTGTCGAGGACAATGCCCTCAACATCAAGCTGTTCTGCGACCTGTTGACCGCGCATGGCCATGAAACCGAGCCGGTGCTGGACAGCCGCGAAGCGCTGGATGCGGCACGCGCCTTCCATCCCGACCTTGTGATCACCGACATCCAGCTGCCCCACATCACGGGCATCGAGCTGATGGAAATGATGCGCGCCGATGACGACCTTAAGACGGTGCCTATCATGGCGGTGACGGCCTATTCGGCGGTCGGCGACGACGAGCGGATCAAGGCCGCAGGCGCGCAGGCCTATGTCGCCAAGCCAATATCGGTGATGCGCTTCGCCGAGACGGTCGACCAGCTGCTTGAAGCCGGACCTGTCGAAAACGAATCGGGCGGCCCCGTTTCCGAGACCGCCCAGATCGAAGCGGAACCCGGCCAGGGGCCAGGCGAAGCCGAATAGGCTTACTTGATCTTCGCTTCCTTGAACTCGACGTGCTTGCGCGCGACCGGGTCGTACTTGCGGAACGACATCTTCTCGGTCTGGTTGCGCGGGTTCTTCTTGGTCACATAGAAAAAGCCCGTGTCGGCGGTGCTGACGAGCTTGATCTTGACGGTTGCCGGCTTGGCCATCGCGAGAATCCCGATTGAAAAAATGAAAGGCGGGCCCTTCGGCGCCGCCCGAACCCGCGCCCAATGACGATTGGGGGCGATTCTGTCAAGGCAAGGCGGCTTTGACTCGCCGTTAACCAATTTGGGCGACCCTTTCGGGGTGAACGGAGAATCACCCATGGCAGCCGCCGATTCGCTCAACATCGTCCGCAATCGCATCGGCGAACGCATCGCCGAGATCGAGCAACGCATCGCGCGCCTCAAGCCGATCGATATCTGCGCGAAGATGGAAGCGATCCGCGTCATGGCCGCCGAACATGGGATGGCCGCTCTCGAAGGACTGGCCGACTATGGCGCCCATCACGCACTGATGCCGGGCTATGGCCAAGCGACGCGGGCCTGCCTCGACCATATGAACGAGGCGCTGGACAGCGATGACGCCGCGCATGATCGCGAAGCCATCCTGGCTTCGCTGGCGATGCGCCTGCACTAGGCACTCGACGCCGCCTCGCGCATTCTAGCGAGGCAATGCGCGCTTTTTCCCAGCTTCTCGACGATCTCGTTTACACGCGCTCGCGCAACAGCAAGCTCAAGCTGATCGGCGACTATCTCAAGGAAACGCCCGACCCCGACCGTGGACTGGCCCTGGCGGCATGGACCGGCTCGCTCGACATTCCTGCCGTGAAGCCTGCCGCCATCCGTGGGCTTGCCGAGGAGCGGATCGACCCGGTCCTGCTGCGCATGAGTCGCGACTATGTCGGGGACATGGCCGAAACCGTCTCTCTCCTCTGGCCGACGCCTGAAGGTGAGCAATGCGAGATCGACGACGGCAGCATCCGCCTGTCCGACGCTGTCGAGCGATTGCGGCTGGCGAGCAAGGCCGATGCGCCGATCGTGCTGGCGGCGATGCTCGACCATCTCGATGCATCCGGCCGATTCGCTATCCTGAAGCTTGCAACGGGGGCTCTCCGGGTCGGGATTAGCGCGCGGCTGGCTAAGCAGGCGATGGCCGACGCCTTCGCCCTCGATGTCGAGCAGGTCGAGGAAGTTTGGCATGGGCTGCGCCCGCCCTATGCGGAACTGTTCGAATGGGGCGAAGGCCGGGCGCCGCAGCCGACGGCGCGCGACGTTCCCGTCTTCCGTCCCTTCATGCTCGCCCATCCGCTCGATGAAACACGGGTCAGCCTCGACGACTACGCCGCCGAGTGGAAATGGGACGGAATTCGAATCCAGCTGGTCCATGCCGGCGGCGACACGCGGCTCTACAGCCGCACCGGCGACGATATCAGCGGGAGCTTCCCCGATATCGCCGAGGCGTTTGTGATCCCCGCTGTGCTCGACGGCGAACTATTGGTTCGGGGCGAGGCCCAGGGCGGGGCAGCGGCAAGCTTCAATGCGCTCCAGCAGCGGCTTGGGCGGAAGAATGTCAGTGCGAAGGTGCAGGGCCAATATCCGGCGTTCGTGAGGCTCTACGACATATTGTTCGAGGGCGAGGACGACCTGCGCGGGCTCGGCTGGAGCGAGCGGCGGGACAGGCTGGAGGCATTCGTCGACCGGCTCGATCCAGAGCGATTCGACCTGTCGAGCCTGATCGAAGCGGACAGCTTCGAGGCGCTCGAGGAAATGCGATTGGGGGTGCGCGAGGAGGGCGTCGAGGGAATGATGCTGAAGCGGCGCGACAGCCCCTATATCGCGGGTCGCAAGACTGGCCTGTGGTACAAATGGAAGCGCGATCCGCTGACCGCCGACTGCGTGCTGATGTACGCGCAGCGCGGGTCGGGGAAGCGGTCGAGCTTCTACAGCG